>CAMCUJ010000076.1 GCA_945878965.1 uncultured Clostridia bacterium | reverse complement strand
TACGTACTCTCGGTAAATTATCACAAGTCATAGCCGTTTCACAGCAATTCACCGTTTTTAATTTTCCGTCATAAATATCATTTATAATGTCTATAATCTTATCATACTCATTAGTTCCGATTACAGCGTCAACCTCCGGAATCTCCTTTAAAACGTCATCCTTATAACGCTGAGCCAGACAGCCTGTAACTATAAGTATTTTATCTCTTCCCGCCTTTTTATAGCCTGCCATTTCAAGTATACAATCGATTGATTCAACCTTTGCACTTTCAATAAATGTACAGGTATTAACTATTATAATATCTGCATCTTCTTCGTTTTCCATTATTTCAAACCCGTTCTTTTCTAAAAGACCGAGCATCTGTTCGGCATCTACAAGGTTCTTTGAACAGCCAAGCGACGCAACCGAAACCTTTTTCAATACTATACACCTCTATCCAAATATTTAGTCAAAATCGGTCAAATCCTATTATTACAATATTCAATCCTCTGTCTGCATTTCCTCTTTAATTTCATTTAAAACGCTGTTTACGTCCGAAATTGAATAACCTCTGCGCAATAAATGTGCCTTAAGCTTTTCTTCTTCCTTAAAGTCACTTGGCATTTTTCTCTGAATTTTAAGATAAACATATTCCTTAAGCTTTGAATAAACGTCATCCTCAATTTCGCTTGAAACACTTTCGATTATATCCCTCGAAATACCTTTTCTCAAGAGTTCCATCGAAATTCTGTAAACTCCCTTTGAATTTATATTTACATTATCCGCAAAATACAGCCTTGCATATTCAAAATCATCTATGTATCCAAGCTCCGTAAACTCCAAAACCACACTATCCGAAACTTCTTTATCAAAGCCTTTTCTTTGAAGTCTGTCAAGCATTTCAGATTCGGTATACATCTTTCGTGACAATAAATTTATTGCATAGCGTTTAGCTTTTATAATATCATCCATAATCTAACCAAATCCATTTATATGTTATTTCTTTTTTGTCGGCTTTGGAACCGGAATAAAGTCAGTCTGAAGTTCTTCGTTTTCATCATTACCCTTAGGTACGGGAAGATTTATCGACTCACGGATTTTAAGCTCAATCTCTCGGCAAAGCTCCGGATTATCCTTAAACATATTCTTAACGGTTTCACGACCCTGACCAAGCTTTATATCATTATATGAGAACCAAGAACCTGATTTCTGAACGATATCAAGGTCAACAGCAACGTCAAGAATATTACCTTCCTTTGAAATTCCCTGTCCGTAAATAATATCAAATTCAGCCTCTTTAAAAGGAGGTGCGACCTTGTTTTTAATAACCTTAACCTTAGTACGGTTACCAATCATCTCGCCGTCGCCCTTAAGAGTTTCAATTCTACGGACATCCATTCTTACGGACGAATAATATTTAAGTGCTCGTCCACCGGGAGTTGTCTCCGGATTTCCGAACATAACTCCTACCTTTTCACGAAGCTGATTAATAAAGATTACAACGGTATTTGACTTACTTATAACCGCTGTCAGCTTTCTTAGTGCCTGTGACATAAGTCTTGCCTGAAGTCCCACGTGGGAGTCTCCCATAAGTCCCTCAATTTCCTGTTTTGGGACAAGGGCTGCAACAGAGTCTACAACTATTACATCAATCGCACCCGAACGTATAAGCTGTTCTGTGATTTCAAGAGCCTGTTCACCCGTATCAGGCTGGGAAACTATAAGGTTAGCCGTATCAACGCCAAGATTTGCGGCGTAAATCGGGTCAAGTGCATGCTCCGCATCAACGAATGCAGCCTCTCCGCCAAGCTTTTGTGCCTCTGCTGCTATATGAAGCGCAACAGTTGTCTTACCCGAAGATTCGGGACCGTATATCTCTATTATTCTTCCTCTCGGAACTCCACCTATTCCAAGCGCTATATCAAGCGCAAGCGAGCCTGTAGGTATAGCGTCGATTTCTACTGCCGCCTTATCTCCAAGACGCATTACAGAGCCTGCTCCGTATTGTTTCTCTATCTGACTGAACACACTTTCAAGTGCTTTTTGCTTTTCGCTTTGCATTTTTCTGCCTTCCTTTCATCAACCGTTCTATATCTATTTCTCTCTAAGCCCTCTTGCTTTGGCTTAAATAATTCTAATATCAATATTAATCTTATAACTATTATATTATAATAATTCTTCTGTATAGTCAAGTATTATTTTTTAAATTTCAAAATAATTCCATAATAATTAGTTACATTTCACCTTAAATTATGATTATTTTTGTGAATTATCTACAAAGTCAATTCCAAGAGCATATCTTCTCGCCATATCAAGAGCGGTCATAGCGGAACGTTCACGAACCATATCCCTATCTCCTGAAAAAACAAATCTGAAAGCCTTATGAACCTTTTCACCGTATATTCCGATATAAACAAGACCTACAGGCTTTTCATCGGTTCCGCCGCCGGGTCCCGCAATTCCGGTAATTCCTATTCCGATATCGGCGTTTGCGGATTTTGCAATACCCTCGCACATTTCAAGAGCTGTCTGCTTAGATACCGCTCCGTATTTTTTAAGTGTTTCTTCTTTAACTCCCAAAAGACGAATCTTTTGTTCATTTGAATATGTCACCGCTCCGCATTCAAAGCATACAGACGAACCCGAAATTTCCGTAATCTTTTTTGCAAGCAGTCCACCCGTGCAGCTTTCAGCCGTTGCAAGCTTCATACCCTTTTCGGTAAGAATTTCACATAATGTTTTCTGCAGTGAACCGTTATCGCCATAACCGTAAATTGTGTCACCGAGTATTTCTCTAACCTTTTTTTCAAGCGGCACAAGCATTTCTTTCGCCTTTTCCACATTTTCAGCCTTTGCGGTCAGTCTGAATGTAACCTCACCCGTTTTTGCATACGGTGCAATTGTAGGGTTTGATTGATTTTCCATAAGCTCCTTTAGCTTTTCTTCCGCCTGTGACTCACCTATACCGAATTCACGGAGCGTTACGGAATGTATAACTCCGTCCGTTTTGGTTTTAAGGTACGGCATTACGCTTTCTTCAAACATAGCCTTCATTTCGGAAGGAGGTCCGGGAAGAACTATAAAAATTTTATCGTTGTGTTCAACTACCGCACCCGAAGCCGTACCGTGATTATTCTGAAGTATTATTGAACCCTCGGGCATATACGCCTGTTTTATGTTATTTTCAGACATATATGAACCCTGCTTATTAAATCGTTTTTTAATTCGCTCTAAGCTCTCCTCGCAAAGGACACATTCAAGACCGCAGAACTCAGCTACAGTTTCTTTAGTTAAATCATCGTTTGTAGGGCCGAGTCCGCCTGTTGTAATTACAGCATCCGCACGTTCCGATGCAATCCTTAGAGCCTCTTTTAATCTGTCGGGATTATCGCCGACCACCGTCTGAAAATAGACATTGAACCCAAGCTCACTTAGCCTTTGGCTGAGATATACCGCATTGGTATTTACAATCTGACCAAGTAAAAGCTCTGTTCCTACTGCTATTATTTCAAAATTCACTTTACTCACTCCTCATTTTTACTAAAGCCGGCAACAAGCCGGCTAATGAATTATGAATTATGAATTACGCATTACGCATTGAACTTCCGTGTCTTCAATCGCCCTATCTATAAGCTCATCAATATTCACAAGTGCAGTTTCAGCATCCTCTATTTCCTTTAGATTTGGTTTTGTTTTCGGATGCTTCGGCACAAATATGGTACAGCAATCCTCATACGGAAGTATAGATGTTTCAAATGCCCCAATTTTCTTTGAAATTTCCACTATTTCTTCTTTATCCATACCTATAAGCGGTCTGAATACAGGCATATCCACAGCACTGTTGGTAACCGCAAGACTCTCCATAGTCTGGCTTGCAACCTGACCTATGCTCTCTCCTGTTATAAGTGCCTGAGAACCCTCTCTGACTGATATTTTCTCCGCAATTCTCATCATTATTCTTCGCATTATAATTGTAAGAAAATTTTTCGGACACTTATCAATAATTTCAAGCTGAATATCAGTAAACGGAACTATGTGAAGCTTTATCTTTCCGCAGTATTCGGACATAATCTTTGCAAGGTCAATAACCTTTTCCTTAGCTCTGTCACTTGTATATGGGTGACTGTGGAAATGTACCGCCTCAATCTCAACTCCTCGTTTTGCAATCATATAACCGGCAACAGGACTGTCAATTCCGCCGGATAACAGAATACTCGCCTTTCCGTTTGTGCCAATAGGCATACCTCCCGCTCCCTTTATCTTTGAAGTATAAACATATGCCTCATCTCGAATTTCAACCATAACAGTCATTCCGGGATTGTGAACGTCTACCTTTAAATCGGGAATGCTTGCAAGAATTTGTCCGCCAAGCTTTGCACAAAGCTGCGGTGAATTAAGCGGGAACTTTTTATCCTCTCTTCTTGCCTCAACCTTAAATGTCTTTTTAGGAACAGGCTCTGAATTTATACAATCAACAGCCGTTTTTAAAATTGCATCCATATCCTTTTCGCATTTTCTTACCGGACAAATATTTACTATTCCGAAAATTTTCTTAAGCCTTTCTATAGCCTCAAGCATATCTATTCCCTCTTCAAGAGGCTTTACATATATCGTAGACTGTGCTCTTCTTACGCTGAACCTTCCAAGACTCTCAAGTCTGCTCTTTATATTGTTTTCAAGCTTTCTCTCAAACAAAGGCTTATTAAGCCCCTTTAAAGCTATCTCGCCGTATTTTAAAAGTATTAAATCTATCTTGTCCATCTTTTGTAATTCTCCTTGATTTTATTCATTTAACATTAAAATATGTTTTTACGGGCGGTCGCAAAGAACCGCCCTTGGTATCTATAGTTATTTTAACACACCGTATCATTTTTATTTTCTCATAATTAAACGGATTTTTTCAACATTTCTTATAACAGCCTCAATTGTTTTATCTATTTCTTCAATTGTTGTAAACTCAGAAAGACTGAATCTTATACTTCCGTCTATAAGCTTTTTGTCAACTCCGATAGCCGTAAGAACATAGCTTGATCCGCCCTTATGACTCGAACACGCAGAACCCGATGATACATAAATCTCCTCACTTTCAAGTGAGTGCAGTAAAACCTCCGACTTAATTCCGCCAAACGAAATATTTAAAATATGCGGTGCGGAATTTTCGGGCGTATTTATAACGATATCAGAAACATTAGCTGCAATTCCGTTTTTTAATCTCTCCTTAAAAGTTGAAATTCTTTCAATTGACTCTGCCATATTTCTGTGGCATATTTCAGCTGACATTCCAAAACCCGCAAATCCGGCTACATTTTCAGTACCGGGTCTTAAATTATTTTGCTGTCCTCCGCCAAACAAAATAGGCGCAAGTCTTGCCCCCGTTCTTACATATAATGCACCGACGCCCTTAGGACCGTGTATCTTATGAGAGCTAAACGATATTAAATCCGCTTTAAGAGTATTGACATTAAAGGGAACCTTGCAATATGACTGAACAGCATCGACGTGGAAAAGCGTAGCTTTATTAATCTGTTTTATAATTCTTCCTATTTCCTCAACAGGCTCAATTGTACCTATTTCATTATTAACATGCATAATACTTACTAAAACAGTATCTTTTCTCATAAGCCTTTCAAGGGCGCTTAAAGATACCCTTCCATTTTTATCAACAGGCAGCAAATCAACCTTATATCCCATAGAATGAAGATGTTCAAGCGTATTTAGCATTGCCGGATGTTCAATTTTAGTACTTATAATATGCTTTCCTCGGCTTGCTCCGCATACACCCATTACAGCAAGATTATCCGATTCTGTTCCGCCCGATGTGAAAAATATTTCACTTGACTTTGCCTTTATGGTTGCGGCTATACTCTCCTTTGCTCTTTTTATAAGCTTTTCGGCTTCTATTCCTCTGCGGTGAAGAGAGGACGGATTTCCGTATTCATTAAGCATTATATCACTCATATATTTTACGCTTTCTTCATACGGTCTTGTAGTTGCACTGTTATCTAAATAAACCTCCATTATTTTTCCTCCTTTCTGCATACGATTTTTTCCATTTGAAATCTAATAATTAATATCCGGACTCACTTTAAGCCCGAATGTATATATTTATAACTTATATGTCTGTCATAATTTAAGCATACATTTTATTGTACTATAAATAAAGTGATTTTTCAACTGTTTTTTTAATATTAAAATTTCTTCTTAAATTATATTATGTAAATATACAAACTTATGTTACTTAAATAAAAAATTAAATCGAATTTTGTAACAAATACCGATAAAAAATAGCTAATATTTTCATTTCGTATATTTTGCTAAAAAATATTGTTTAAATAAATGAAATTTTAAAATAAATCTTTACAATCCTTTATCAAATGTATTATAATATATATATTAATGTTTACTTAAATTTAACCAAAGGGGTGTTCAAAATGTTATATATCGGTATAGATGTAGGCGGCAGCAGTATAAAAGCAGGACTTGTAAATGAAGACGGAACACTTTTATACAAAACATCAAAACCTATTTCGGATTCTAAGGATGCAAATTCTCTTGTACAGATTATGGTTGATTTATGCAATGATATTTTGAAGGCAACCGAAACTGATATTTCGGATATAATCTGGATAGGCTGCGGAATACCGGGACCTTGTGATAAAGAAAACGGCGTTATTATATCAACTACAAATCTCGGCTTTGAAAATTTCAATCTTTCAAAGGAACTAAATAAATATTTTGACACACAAATATTTATAGGAAATGACGCATCATGTGCGGCTCTCGGCGAATGTATAAGCGGTGCTACAAAGAATGCTAAATCTTCAATAACGCTTACTCTCGGAACAGGTATAGGTGCGGGGATAATTTTTGATAACCTTATTTACAGCGGTTTTAATCATATTGCAGGCGAGCTTGGTCATATGGTAATAAAAATGGACGGTAAAAAATGCAACTGCGGAAGATGCGGCTGTTTTGAGGCTTATGCTTCAGCCTCTGCCCTTGTTGAAATGACAAAGGAGCTTGCCTTAAGCGGAAATAAGAAAATCCTTGAGCTTTGTGATAA
>CAMCUJ010000075.1 GCA_945878965.1 uncultured Clostridia bacterium | reverse complement strand
GTCCTTCCGCCTTTAATATATACCATACCGCACGGCGAACTGTCATCTCCGCCCTGATTCGGTCCAAAGCCTCCGCTGCCGCCCGGCCTGTTTGATGATGAGGATGAAGAACTGCTTCCCGATGAACTGCTGTTTAATGTTCCGTCTTCATTATAATCGCCTGCCGCATTTATTCCGTCATCTGTAGCATACAAATATACTGTACCGCTTAAAATATTTATTACAGAGCCCTCTATTCCTTCATATGATGTAGATATATTAATCTCAAAATCACTGTCATTTCCATCTTCAGCTCCAAGCGTAAGCATATAATCCGCATGAACTCCGTCGTCACCCGATGCAAGCTCAAAGCTTCCGCCTGTAATCGTTAGATTATAATTTGAATGCAGACTGTCATCCGCACTGTCTATATTAAATTCTCCGCCGGAAATATTCATTGCGGTATTTGACTTAACTCCCTTGCAGCTTTCATCATTTACGCTTGCTGTAGTTTTATTTCCGCCGTTTGTAACTATATTAAATGTACCGCCTGTAATGTTAATATTTCCGTCAGTATATCCGCTTTCTGTAACCTCATTTCCCGAAACAGTTTCAATTAACGCCTTTCCTGACTGTATTCCGTCACAGTCAGCAGTTATATTAATCTCACCGCCGCTTATCTCAATATTGTCATAAACCTTTATAAAGTCACATTCAGAATGACCCGTAACCTTTCCGCCCGATATTGTAAGCTTGCCTTTTGATACAATAGCATCATCGGTTGCATTTATAATATTAAGCGTTCCGCCCGTAATATTTATTTCACCCGGAACTATAACTTTGCGTGTTACGGTTAAACCGTCCTCAGATGTTGTATCCTCGCTTTCTCCAACCTGAATACCGTCATAACCGCTGTTGTCCTCCGAATTAATTCCTTCAGCAGTAATTGTTACGACAGCATCACCTGAAATTGTAACATTTTCACAAGCCTTTATTCCATCTTCGCCTGATACTATATCAACGCTTCCTCCGCTTATCGCAATTCTTCCGTTAATTACAACGGGATTTCCGTTTTCGTCAACTGCGGCAATATCATCAACAGATGCCAAAACTTTTACTTCATTAGCCTTAATACCCTCTGCTCCCGATTTTATATTAATCTCACCGCCGCTTATCTCACAATAGTTATCAGCCTGAATTCCATCACCGTTTACAGATTCAAGATTGATGCTTCCGCCTTCAATCGTTACATAACCCTTATCCTGCTCTAAAAGTCCCGTATCCGAATCTATTGCATCGGATTTAACTGCATCGCCGTCTGTAGCTTTTACCGTAACAGTTCCTGTTTTCTTAGTAAATTCTACACCGTTATCGCCCTTTATTGCATTATTTACAGCAGTAACATTTACATTTGCACCCTTCTTAAGCTTTAAATCCGAACCGCATACTATACCGTTTTTAACATTTCCGTTAACGGTCAGTACTCCGTCACCGCCTATGTCAAGGTCACGCCTTGAATATACACAGCCCTTAGGCTCCTTTTCCGAGGTATAGCCCGTATATTTCGCACTGTCGTTAAATATATTTTCTGTTCCCTCAGTAAGCACAAGCTCAATACTTCCGCCTGCTCCGTTAAATGGTGCACTGTTTGACGAAGTAACGCTCACTCCGTTTAAAGTAATTGATACCTTATCATCTTTAGTTAAATTCTCAGATACTACAATCTGACCGTCATTTAAAGTACCATCTATTATGTATTCTCCGGCAGCATTTATGGTAACAACAGTTCCGTCTACAGAAACATTTTCAATACCGTCCGCATTTATCGAATCACCCATTAAATGAATAATTCCATCACCTGTATTTTCTCTGTCATTTTCTCCATCATTATCGCTGTTATTATTGCTATAGCTGTAAATTTCACTTAAAGGCTCTAAATTATCATTCCATATATAGAGTTTTTCAAAGCTGCTTATTTCGCTAAGCTGAATAACCGTTTTTTCACCGGCATTCAATTTAACAGCCTGCTTGACCTCAGCTTCCTTTAGTGCACCCTTTTCATCCCTTGAAACAGCAAATATATTCGCTTCCGCTCCCGAATTTGATGTAACCGTAACATTAAAACCCGATTCCGTTTTTTCTACGTTATTTACTGTTACATCATAATCCGCAAAGCATACGTTTCCGCAAAAACACGAAATTACTGCCGCTATAGCTATGCTTTTAAACACCCTTTTATTCATAGATCATTCTCCCTTCAAATAATTTAAATACTTGATATTATTAATTGTACACTGCGAACCTTAAAACAACCTTAAAATTTTTTAAATTTAATTGTTACAGTTTTCACTGCAAGTATCGGTTCCTATTTTAATATTTGACTCAGTCAAAAAAAAAGAGCGAATCAAAGTCCGCTCTTTTGAAAATGTAATTATGGGCATCTCTAAAAACCTTGTTTGAGGAAAAACCGGTTTTCAGAGATATCCTTATGATAATCAATAATCTTGATTACTGTGCTGTAGATGCTGTGATTACAGCATCTGCCGCAGGCATAGTGAATGTATATACATTATCGTTTGCTGTCAAGGCGTCACCATTGTTCACCTTAACATCGCCAAGTGCATAAGTATCATTTGCTGTAGCTGTAAATGTTACAGTATCATTTGCTGATGCATAGAACTTGCCGCTTTCCTTAACTTTAGAAGCTACAAATGCTGTAAATCCATCTATAGCTATCGGAGTCTTAGAGAACTTAACTTCTACCATATTACCGCAGTATGTACTTGTCTTATTAAACTCTACTACAAGATTTACGAAACTATCATCTACATCTGCTGTATCTATAGCTATAACTGTATCTACATAATCACTCCAGCCTGTAGAATTAGCTCCGTTATTTAGCGTTATTGTATCCACTATAACTGCTGAATTGCTTTCCGTCATGCTTGCCACATCTGCTGCTGATGTTAAGTATACTTTAACTGTACAACTTGCATTATTACCACTGCCACCGCCTACAGGAAGATTGATTGCAGAATAGCAATCAAGTGATCCAACATTCTTGAACATTACCTCAAAGTCAACATCTGTGTAACCTAAGTTTGTATCATTCTCAACCTGTGGATGACCGTTTACTGTTGTCATCTCATCTGCATTCTTATACTGATATGATTCAGCTGCATAAATCGGAGCTGTATAAGCCTCCGGTGATGTAACAGTTACTGTTGCATTTTCTGCTGATGTCGTTATCTCATAAACTGCTACAAGACTATTTTCAGGATTTTCAAGTGTTGCAGCCGCCGCATTTACTTCTGTCTGCTCTGCTGTATCATTTGCATACACAGCTGCTGCAGCTTCAATTTTTCCTCTTAGTGCGGCTAATGACTCTGTTGTGTAGATTATTTCTGCTGATTTGTTGTATGCTTCTATTGCAGACTCAATAGCTGTATTTAGCGCTGTCTTATCCGTCTGTGGCAATGCCTCAAATTCTGCACTTACAGTAACTGCTCCCTCAGGCATTATGAATGTATATGTTGTATCATTAACCTCTTTAAGAGTTACTGTTGACTCCTCACCATAAGTTACAGTTAACGAATTGTCTTTTAATTTGTAACCTTCATTCGGTCTTACTGTTAATGTAACTGTCTGACCGGCAATTGTCTTTGCAGTATCCGATACTACTGTTCCGTTTGTAATTGCATTGCTGATTGTTATACTGTTTACAGTGCTGTCAAGTAGTGCTATGTAATCAAAGTTACTTACTTGACTGCCATCTGTTGAATACTCAACATAGATATTAGACTGACCTGCCTCAACAGCAGCAGCTATAGCAGATGTATCAAGTAATGCAATATTGTCAGTATAATTAGTCCAACCGCCTACTTTAGCTATTGTAATAGGAGAAGCAATAGCTGTTTTATTTTCATCCGTAACATCTGCAACATCTGCAGCAGATGTTAAATAAACATTAGCTGTTATATATGTTGCATTGCCGTAATAGTTATTGTTAGAGTTTCTTATACTTATAGCTGTGTACTTATCAAGTAAGCCCGGCTTTGTGAATAATACCTTAACAGATTTGCCTGTATTATCTATTGAACCATCAGTATTAACATTGAATGTACCATCAATAGCTGCATTATCCGCATTGTAGTAAAGCTTTGATGGCGCATATGACTTAAGTCCGTCAATCGCAGCTGTAAGAGCTGTCTTAGCTTCATCAATCTGTGCCTGTGTTGCATCTGCGTTTTTTGTAACTGTCTTTGCAGCAGCAAGTGCTGTTGTAACAGCAGCCCATGTCTCAGATGTGTAATCAGCTTCATTTAAAGCCTCTGCTTTACTTATTGCCTCATTTAGGGCTGTCTTATCAACATCTGTATTATCAGAATTAACTTCTTCAAGTGCTGCTATTGCATCATTAAGCTTCTTTGCGGCTTCATCAACCTGTGCCTGTGTTGCATCTGCGTTTTCTGTAACTGTCTTTGCAGCAGCAAGCGCTGTTGTAACAGCAACCCATGTCTCAGATGTGTAATCAGCTTCATTTAAAGCCTCTGCTTTACTTATTGCCTCATTTAGGTCATCTTTCTTAACCGCAATCGGCTTTGGTGTAGGACCATCAACTGTATTATCTAATGTAAGAGTCATTCCATGGTAGTTACCACCTGCATAATTACCGCCTAACTTTGTTACTACCATTACAAGGTTAACCTGATCAACCTGAGCATTAGTTGTGTCAAATGTAAACTCATTAGGAACCTGAACGCCCCAACCTGTTGAAGCCTCACTGGTAATTGTTACAGGACCCGAAATCTTTGTTGCATTTTCTTCTGCATCAAAGTCTGCAAGCTTTGTTGCAGATGTTAAGTAAAATTCTACAGTAGCGTTTGCTGTATACTTCGATGTATCCAATGAAGTCATTAGCTGTCCTGATTTAACAGTTCTAAATGAACCCGGATTTAGGTACATTGCCATAAAGTCGCCATTTGTGTAACCTAAGTTTGCACCCTCATCTTTTACAGAACCTGACAACTCTGACGGGTCAGCAATATCAAGCGTTGCAGAAGTTAGATTTTCTTTATCAAGCTTGCTAAAGTCTACTGTGTATGTTCTTTC
Source organism: uncultured Clostridia bacterium (assembly GCA_945878965.1). Lineage (GTDB taxonomy): Bacteria > Bacillota > Clostridia > Monoglobales > Monoglobaceae > CAMCUJ01. Next base: position 1,978 of record CAMCUJ010000075.1, on the reverse strand, counting down.
AAGATAGTTTACACCATCACCGTCCCAGTCAACTTTAACTGTTGCATTTGCGTTTGCATCAAGAACTACAGTTAGTGGTGTTTCAGCGTTTATCTTTGTGCTGTCATAAGTTGTTTCCCCAATTGTAACAAGTGTCTTATCCTCTGCAACTGTTACTCCGCCCGGAACAGAAATTGTAAGTACAACATTGTTTCCGTTCTTGCTGTTTAGATAGAACGACTTACCTGTTACATTTACTGTATTACCGTTTAACGCTGCTTCAATATCATACTGATAATCTGCAACTGTCTTTTCATCCACCTTTGCTGTTTTTTCAGCTGCTGCAAATGTAGCATTTGATGGTAATCTAAAGTTCTCGGCTGTGTTAATAAATAACTTATCAAATACAAATGTATATGTTGTTGCACTATAGCTATCGTCCTCGCCGTCCCAGTCAACTGTGATATCCTTTGTCATATCGTTGCCTGTTACCTTTAGTACAATGTATAATGACTTGCCGTCATTGTCAAGGCTTGCACTTGTAACATTCTTTTCGCCAAGCTTTATAATTGTTGTATTCTCTGCAACTGTTACGCCTGTAGGAATATCCATCTTAACCGCAACGAAGTTACCGCTTGCACCTTCCTCATAACCATTGTATGAGTCAAGTAGGAATGAAATACCCTCAACGCTTACTGTATTATCTGTTGTTTTTACAACCAAAGCACCTTGAATATCGTCTGTACTCTTACCAAGAATATCATCTGCCTCAAGAGCTGAGAATGTAGCTGTTGCCGCTACTGTATTCTTTAGGCCTGCGATTGCCTTTGTGATTGCATCAAACTTCTCTCTTGCCTGTACAGTTGTGCAACTTGTAGGATCAGCGATCATAGCCTCTGCCTCTGCGATTAGTGTCTGAAGTGCATCCCATGTTGCTGTTGTGTATGTACCCTTTTCGATTGCCTTTGCTTCTTCAACCTTTGTTTTAAGTGAAGATGTATCAGCCTCTGTTGTTACGGCTTCCTTATATGTTACTTCCATATCTGTTATGTTTATAACGTGCTTATCATAGTAAACTACAAGCTTTAGGTCACCCTTTTTAGCCTCAGTCGGGAATGCAAAAGTATGTTCTTTAAGTTCCTGACCTTCACCTGAACCTTCACCCTTTGCAAGAACAGTCTTGTTCTTGTAGTCGATTGTAACTGTGAGTGTTGACTTTACACCATTCTTAAACTTACCGCAAGAGTTTAACCACTGATTTTCTGTGCTCTTCCAACTACCGTCTGTTGAATAGTAACCCTCTGCAGTTGAATCAATTATGTCATATTGATTCCACTGATATAGTCTACCAATCATAAATCTGCCCGGTGTTGCAGAACCGCTTGTGTTTGCATCTTTTGAAGGTGTGCCTGAAATCAAGTCAATATGACCGCTCGAGCTTCCGTCATTTACAAATGAATACTTAAGTGTAATAACATCAGAATTTGAGATAGCATCTACTGCACCGTTTGCCTTTGCAAGCTCGATTACATCAAATACTGTCATTTTATCCACGTTAGCTACCAAACCTGTGTCAATTGTTACGTCAAGCTGTTTGCTTGAAACAAAGTTAAGAGCTACGTCCTGACCCTTTATACCCTTAACTGATGTAACACCCTTGTCAGGAGTTGTGATTACAAAGTCATTACTCTCTGATTCAACAGTTACAACGTAATCTATACCTGTTTCTGTTGCAGGAATATTAGCTATTGTAGCTGTTGTCGATGTCTGATTTGCAGGCATTACGATAGTAGCTGTCTTAATTACGGCACCATCCTTTGTAACTGTAACATTGTAGTTGCTGTCTGTATCAATTGCAACTGATGATGTAAGTGTTACAGGCATATTAAATACATTTGTGTTGTCAGTTGTAGCAGTGATATTTACAGGGATAGTCTTCTTATCTCCATACTTTGTTGTAGAGTTTCTTTCATATATAGTAACCGTAGACTATATGCTG
>CAMCUJ010000074.1 GCA_945878965.1 uncultured Clostridia bacterium | reverse complement strand
AATTTTTATTGAAAAAACAAGTGATTACTGAATTTAATACTACATTTTTTACATTCAAAAGAAATAATTTTGCATTGAATAGACAAATAACATATGGTATTCTGTATTTAAGAAAAAATATAACGGAAAGGGAATTGATATTTTGAAATTTTTTGAAAAATTCAGATATGCCGAAAATCAATTATGCAAGACTTCACAAAGACTGTTTTTTTACGGAAGTATTATCCCTCTTATTATACTGATAATATCAATAATTTACTACGGAATAACGGGTACATACACCGAACGGGAGCTTGCGATAATGGGCGTTAAAACAGCATTTGGAATATTTGCGGAGTTTATGCTCGCCGGCTTAATCTTTGACTGCATTAAATCAACAAAAAGTTAAGTATCCGACCGTTAAAAAACAGCGTTTGCACCAAGCAACGCTGTTTTTGAATTTATTGAATTTTGCTGCAAAGTGAAAAAGTTTAGTTGTATTTCTCGGCTAATGCATCTATCTCGCCGTTTGCTTTCATTTCTTTAAGTATAGCGTTGATTTTCTCAAGCAGCTCTGTATTGCCCTTATTAACCGCAATTGCATATTCCTCGGTATCAAATACCTCAGAGTCCTCAACAACCTTTAAACCGTTCTTCTCTGCAAGTGCCTTTCCTGTTGCCGAATCAATTACAACAGCGTCAAGCTTACCGTTCTTAACATCCTGTACTACATCAATACCTCTGTTTGCTCTTGTGATCTTATCTTCAGCAATCTGTAAGGTATCTGTTATTATGCTATCACCTGTGTAGCCAAGTACAACACCTACAGTCTTATCATTCTTTAAATCTTCCGCCTTTGTTATATCGGCATTGTCAGCTGAAACAAGTATCACCTGTGATGCTACGAAATATGTATCGGAAAAATCAACATTCTTAGCTCTCTCAGGATTAGCTGTCATACCTGCAACTGCCATATCAATCTTGCCTGTGTTAAGCGAAGCTATAAGTCCGTCAAACTCCATATCCTCAATCTGTAGAGTCTTTCCCATACTCTCAGCAATTTTCTTTGCAATTGCAACGTCTATACCGTCAAACTCGCCAACTATTCCATTTGAAGTTGTAAACTCAAACGGAGGAAATGCCGCATTTGTTCCCATAACCAATTTATCACCCATTTTGCCCGCTCCACAGCCTGCAAGTGCTGTTACACCGATAACCGCTGTTAATGCAAGTGCCGCTATTTTTTTGAATTTTATCATTGTAAAATCCCCCTTAAATATATATAATTTTAATTAATTTTAACAGTAGACGAAATCTCGCCATCATTTTTATAAGACCTTGCTTAAAAATGACTTTGTACGTTCATTTTTAGGATTTGTAAATATTTCACTCGGAAGACCTTCCTCCTGAACAATTCCCTCGTCCATAAACAATACCCTTGAGGCAACCTCACGGGCAAAGCCCATCTCGTGAGTTACAACCACCATAGTCATACCGGCATCCGCAAGGTCTTTCATAACCGCAAGAACTTCGCCGACCATCTCCGGATCAAGTGCCGATGTCGGCTCATCAAACAGCATTATATCAGGCTTCATTGCAAGTGCACGAGCAATAGCAATTCTCTGCTGCTGTCCTCCCGAAAGCTGAGCCGGATACGCTGTTTCCTTATCCGCAAGACCCACTCTTTCAAGAAGCTCTCTTGCAAGCTTTTCAGCCTCCGGTTTAGGCATTTTCTTAACCTTAATCGGGGCAAGTGTTATGTTTTCTATAATATTAAGGTGCGGAAACAAATTAAACTGCTGAAATACCATTCCCATTTTCTCACGTATTTTGTTTACGTCGGTTTCTTTGTCGGTAATACATACGCCTTCAATAAAAATATCACCGTCTGTCGGAACCTCAAGTAAATTAAGACAACGCAGAAATGTAGATTTTCCCGAACCGGACGGACCTATGATTGCAACCTTTTCGCCCTTTTTAATATGCTCGTCAATTCCCTTAAGCACCTCTAAATCTCCGAAATGCTTTTTAAGACCTTTTACTTCAATCATTGTAAAGTTCCTTTCATTTATTTATCGGAATAAATTATCTCTTATCTGATTTTCTCATTCTTTCCTCAAGCTTTGCAAGCATAATACTTATAATCTTTATAACAACATAATAAATTACGCCCACAGATATAAGCGGAACTGCAAAGTCGTAAGTAAGGCTCTGTACCTTTCTTGCGGCACCAACCAAATCTATGTTGCTTACCATACCTATTACAGCCGTTTCCTTAATGAGTACAACGAATTCGTTTCCGAGTGCCGGAAGAATATTCTTGGCTGCCTGCGGAAGAATTATACTTCGCATAGTCTGAGCGTGAGTCATTCCAAGCGAACGTCCCGCCTCGGTCTGACCGATGTTTACCGAAAGAATTCCGCCTCTTACGATTTCGGCAATATACGCACCGCTGTTAATTCCAAATGCTATAACTCCGACAATCCATTTTGCAATCGGAACCTGAGCAAAGATTATGTAGTATATAATCAAAAGCTGAACCATCGTTGGTGTGCCTCGTATAATATCAATATAAATTCCGGAAACCGTCCTTAAGATTTTGCTCTTTGACAATCTGCCAAGTGCCATTACCACACCTATTGCAAGACCAAGTAAAACCGCAAAAAATGAAATAAGCAAGGTATAACCAAGTCCGCTTAAAAACCATTGCCATCTGCCGTCAACGATAAACGTGGCATTTAGCTTTTCTATTAATTCCATATCATTTCTCCTTTCCTGCATTATCTATTATAATATCAAATATAATCTGAAATTTCAATAGTTTTTTTGAAATTTTATATATTTCAACAAGTGAACTACAATTAAATAGCCTTAAAAACATAGTTTGCAACTTTTTCTTAAAGTATGTGAAGTTAATTTTTAACTAAATCCTGTTAAACTCAATCTTTCGTTATTCCACTGACTTTCCTTATTTCTTATATATCCTTTAAGATTTTCAACGAATAAGCTTTCACTTTCCTCAAGGCTATACATATAGTTCTTAGAGCCTGCAAATCAGCTTCACCGTTTTCCCTTGTTGCCACTTTTGTTGCCTCCTTCTGTTTTATTTTTTGTAAACCGCTTGAATACGGTATTTGTTAGTTCGCATTTTGTTATCCACCGTTTCAATTATCGCTTTTGGAAGATTGTTTTTGCTCCACATCTTAGATACATTAGCATCCGGATCAAAGTTTGACTGGAATATCTTTGCATTTCCTTCCGAACCGAACAGTATAACCTTTTTATCAAAGGTTGTAAGTCCCGAAACCTCTATAGGATTTGAAACTCCTACAAAAACATCAAAATTAACTCTTATAAAGTACTTTATATCTACCGAGAAAAATCCTCTGTTAAACGGAACAGGCTCAACACTGCTGTATACCCATATTATTTCCGCCGATTTAACCTTTACATTTATCGCATTGTTTATTATGTCTTGTGCCGCCGCTGTAAAGTAAACCCTTGAATCACGTACGCAATCTCTGTCACGGCATGAATCATATATCTTATCTGTATGAATACATATAGGATCTCTGAATTCTGTACTTCTTCTTGCTTCTCTTTCGCTCTGCTCCTCGCATAGGTCAGCACATACCGCATTGCGGTCAGCTATCCTTTCCTGAGCTTTTTCACAACAATCACTCATTTTTTTATACCTCCTTATTTTTTTCTCGGACATCTTATGCCCTTATATCTATATAATATGGCTTTCTTTTTGTTTTGGTTCTTTTTGAATATGCAAAAGTAACCAATAAAATTTTAAACAAATTTATCATTTCCACTTGACATTTTACTGTTATAATTGTATACTATATATTGTGATTTTATTAATGTAAAATCAATATATTGTAGTTAGAAAGGCAGAGATACACAATGATAGAATATATATTAAAAAGAGACGGCAGGCGGGCTGAATTTGATATTTCAAAGATAGCTAACGCTATATATAAAGCGGCGGAGGCTGTCGGCGGAAAAAATTATGATACCTCCTTAGAGCTTGCCGGAAAAGTTACCGAATATATTGAAAACGAATTGAAGCTTGAGCTGCCAACGGTTGAACAAATTCAAGACGCAGTTGAAAAAATACTTATTGACACAGGACATTCAAGAACGGCTAAGGAATTTATTCTTTACCGTTCACAAAGAACCAAGGTTCGTGAAATGAACACAAGACTTATGAAGGTCTACGAAGAGCTTACCTTTAAATCGGCAAAGGATAATGATATAAAGCGTGAGAATGCCAACATTGACGGCGATACGGCAATGGGAACAATGCTTAAATATGGTTCTGAGGGTGCCAAGCAATTCTATGATATGTTTATTTTAACTCCTGAGCATTCGGAGGCTCATAAAAACGGAGATATACATATTCATGACCTTGACTTTTTAACTCTTACAACCACCTGCTGTCAGATTGACCTTAAAAAGCTGTTTGAAAACGGATTTTCAACCGGTCATGGATTTTTACGTGAGCCAAATGATATCCAGAGCTATTCCGCTCTTGCATGTATTGCAATTCAGTCTAATCAGAATGACCAGCACGGCGGTCAGAGTGTGCCTAACTTTGACTACAGTATGGCTCCCGGTGTTGCAAAAACTTACAAAAGACGCTATACCGAAAATCTCGGACGTTCACTTGAGCTTTTATGTGAGAATTTAGAGGACGAGCCTTCGGTTATTGCCAAAAATATTATAGCTGATATCTATAATGAAAACGAAATATATCCAAAGCTTGCAAATGATGATGAATACAAAGAATTATTAATTAATAAGCTTTTGAAAATTACAGACAGCAAAACTGCTGAAAAGATTCATGCATTTGTTGTAAAATCGGCAAATAAGGAAACGGACAGAGCAACATATCAAGCAATGGAGGCTCTTGTTCACAATCTTAATACTATGCACTCACGTGCCGGAGCACAGATACCGTTCAGTTCGCTTAATTACGGAACGGACACCTCACCTGAGGGCAGAATGGTTATAAAGAATGTTCTTCTTGCAACCGAGGCGGGACTTGGAAACGGTGAAACTCCTATATTCCCAATTCACATATTCAAGGTTAAAGAGGGAGTAAGCTATAATCCTGAGGATCCGAACTATGATTTATTCAAGCTTGCATGCCGTGTATCGGCTAAAAGACTGTTCCCTAACTTCAGTTTCCTTGACGCACCTTTTAACGCTATGTATTACAAAGAGGGACATCCTGAAACCGAAATTGCGTATATGGGCTGCAGAACACGTGTTATAGGCAATGTTTATGACAAATCCCGTGAAATAGTTTACGGACGCGGAAATTTAAGCTTTACATCTATAAACTTGCCGAGAATTGCGATTAAGTCGCACGGAAACCTTGACGTATTTTTCGAGGATCTTGGAAGAAAGGTTGACCTTTGTATAGATCAGCTTCTTGAAAGATTTAAGATTCAGTGCAATAAGAGAGTGAGAAATTATCCGTTCCTTATGGGACAGGGAATATGGATTGATTCAGACAAGCTGACTGCCGATGATACGCTTGAAGAGGTTTTAAAGCACGGAACTCTTACTATAGGCTTTATAGGTCTTGCCGAGTGTCTTAAGTCGCTTGTAGGTCAGCATCACGGCGAGTCTGAAACTGCACAAAATTTAGGACTTGAGATAGTTGGCTATTTAAGACAAAGAATGGATAAGGCTTCTGAGGAAACCGGACTTAACTTTTCGGTTATTGCCACTCCTGCCGAAGGATTATCAGGAAGATTTGTCAAGATTGATAAAGAAAAGTACGGAGTTATACCGGGAGTTACAGACAAAGAGTATTATACCAACTCGTTCCACGTACCTGTTTACTATGACATAAATGCTTATGACAAGATAAGAATTGAGGCACCGTATCATGCACTTACAAACGGCGGACATATAACCTATGTTGAGATAGACGGTGACCCTACAAAGAATATAGAGGCATTTGAAAAGGTTATCAGAACTATGAAGGAAGAAGGCATAGGCTACGGAAGTGTAAATCATCCTGTTGACCGTGACCCTGTTTGCGGCTACACCGGAATTATAGATAATGAATGTCCGTTCTGCGGTCGTCCGGCTGATGAACATGACAAGCCAAAGATTGAGCGTATAAGAAGAATTACAGGATATCTCGTTGGAACTCTTGACAGATTCAACAACGCAAAACGAAGCGAGGTTGAAGACAGGGTTAAGCATATAAGCCTTGACAGAACAGTTCTTGAAAATCTTTAATGCTTAAATCTCATCTTCCTGCACGGCTGCTGTCGACTATCCTCCCGTCACGCTTTGCGTGACACCCTCCTTTACACAAGGAGGGCTTTGGTAAAAAGTTATCCACATTAAAAAAAGCATCTTAAGCCGCCTGATTAGGCGAGCTAAAAGATGCTTTTCTTATATTGTGATGATTAATTATTTTTCTCTCTGCACCGGCTGAGAAAGCGGTTTAGCACTTTCAAAGCTGTCCCAGATATATAATCTTACTATTCCGTTATCCGAAAGATTGTAATTCTCTTTGGTTATCGAAATATCTCCGTTTAAATCCTCTGCGTTTAATCCAATAAGCGCTCCCGAAGAATTATATTTTGCTATAATAAGCTTAGCTGCCGCATTTTCTGCCTCTCCGCTGTACTTAATATCCGCACTTAACACTCCTTTATCACTTAAAGTCACATTAGTTATGCTGTAAGGATAATCTGTAGGTTCAACGCTTGGAGTCGGCTGCTCACTCGGGTCGTCTGACGGCTCAGTTGTCGGAGTTTCACTTGGAGCCGTACTCGGATTCGGATTTTCAGATTTCTTAACCAAGTTCGCTATAGCCGTTTCAATTCCCATCTTTGCATTGTCTACAGCCTCCTGAGTTGCATCCGATTTTTCTGCCACTTCCTTAGCCGTTGTTATAGCCGCACTTAATGCCGCAAATGATACCTCTGTATATTCATCGGCATTATATGTCATAGCTGTTTCAATTGCCTTGTTAAGCTGTGTCTTATCAACTGTAGGTGTTGCACTCTCTGACGGTGTTTCGCTTGGAGTTGCACTCTCTGACGGTGTTTCGCTTGGAGTTGCACTCTCTGACGGACTTGCATCACTAAAAGTAACAGTGATTACTGTATCGT
>CAMCUJ010000073.1 GCA_945878965.1 uncultured Clostridia bacterium | reverse complement strand
CTACCGTTCGGTTCGGCTTGCTCACAGCATCTCTTAAAGAGCCCTCACCGCTGTCGTTTAAATTGGTTACAGTGTATACCTCGCAGCCTCGTCCACCCGTGGTATACTTTCCACCTCCCTCTGCACCCTTAAATGCCGGGATGTTTCTCTCTTTTGCCTCACTCGGCGTCATAACGCAGCTTATTTCACTTGTTTCCGCATCATCCTCCGCCATAACTCTTGGCATCGGCGTAAACAAAGAACATAACATTCCCAGCGTTAAAGCCCATGATACAACCTTTTTCATTTTTTACCTCAGTCCTTTCCATTGTTTTCAATAAGGCGCAGAGCGCCGTTATTCAACGTTTTCGGTGGGAGAAAGGTACTCCCACCGAAAAAATCAAGTGGAACCCGCCTTTAGATGCGGGCGACATCTTGATTTAGTTATATCATAATTATACACTAAAATTTCTGTTTTGTGAACAGTATTTTTAGATATTTTTATTCTATTTCTTTTTAATATTTAAAAATTTCTGATATTTTAGTGCCGCAAACATAAAATATTTCAAAACTACTTGCAAATATATCCGAAATAGTGTATAATAAAAATAATTGTTTGAAAACGAATGCTGTATTTCTTAATACTGCATCGTGAACGGATAAACAGTAATTATTCTGTATTTTATTAAACGAACTTGTAAATGCGGTAAATTGTATGAATATCGTCCACTCATTCAGATATTCAACCCTTTTGAACGTTTTCGGATTATTTTAATATTTTTAAAACAATTTCCGCATAATTATTTATACCGAATATGTACGCTTATCTTTCGGTTCAATATTTCTTTGGGGATTTTTCAATCCTTCTGTTTTTGTTCGCTTTTTAAAAATGGAATTTAATTACATAGTTTGCTGTTAAAAGTATAAATTAAGTAGCATATTCCAAAATACAGAAATTTAATTAACAGTTAAGCTTAATAGGAATTAAGAAATAGTTAAGATAAAGGATATGCTTAATAAAGAACGGAGGAATTTTGTGCGAAAAAGCAAAAAGATTAAGATTATACCACTTGGCGGACTACACGAAATAGGAAAGAACCTTACTATATTTGAATATGGAAGCGATCTTTTGATACTTGACTGCGGTCTTGCATTTCCTGATGACGATATGCTTGGAATAGATATGGTTATACCTGATATAACCTACCTTCACAAGCATAAAAACAGAATACGCGGAATTGTATTAACTCACGGACACGAGGACCATATAGGAGCAATTCCTTATGTATTAAAGGAGTTTAACGTACCGGTGTACGGAACAAAGCTTACGCTTGGAATTTTAAAGAATAAGCTCGAAGAACACCAGATACTGAATTCAACAAAGCTTAATATAATAAATCCCGGAGAAACATTCTCGCTTGGAGATTTTGATGTAGAATTTATACGTTCAAACCATAGTATAGCGGACGCTGTAGCTGTTGCACTTCATACTCCGGCAGGGGTAGTTCTTCACACGGGAGATTTCAAGATTGACACAACGCCGGTTGACGGAGAAATGATAGACCTTGCAAGAATAGGCGAGCTTGGAAAAGAAGGCGTACTTGCACTTATGTCGGACAGTACAAATGCTGAACGTCCGGGATATACTATGAGTGAAAGTACCGTCGGAAAGACCTTTGATGATATATTTGAAAACTGTACACAGCGAATTTTCGTTGCAACCTTTGCTTCAAACATTCACAGAGTTCAGCAGATAATAAATTCAGCGGTTAAGAATAACCGTAAGATAGCGGTTTCGGGAAGAAGTATGGTAAACGTATTGAATGCGGCAATTGAACTTGGATATATGAAAATTCCGAAAAATGCGCTTATAGATATTGATGAGATAAACCGTTATCCTAAAGAAAAACTTGTAATTGTAACTACAGGAAGTCAAGGCGAGCCTATGGCGGCTCTTTCAAGAATGGCATATTCGGGACACAGCAAGGTAAATATTGAAAACGGCGACCTTGTTATAATTTCTTCAAGTCCTATACCCGGAAATGAAAAAACCATCTCAAATGTTATAAATGAGCTTTTAAAGCACGGTGCGGACGTGGTTTACGAATCGCTTGCCGACGTTCATGTATCCGGACATGCGTGTCAGGAAGAGCTTAAAATAATACTTGCACTTGCAAAGCCTAAGTATTTCATTCCGGTTCATGGTGAATACAGACATTTAACCGCTCACAAAAATCTTGCGATACAGATGGGAATTAAGCCTAAAAACATATTTCTTCTTGATATCGGAAAGGTTCTTGAAATCACGGATACAAGTGCAAAAATTACGGGAACTGTTCCGGCAGGTCCTGTGCTTGTTGACGGTCTTGGAGTCGGAGATGTAGGAAACATAGTTCTTCGTGACAGAAAGCACTTAGCTGAGGACGGCTTGATTATAGTCGTTGTATCTATTGACCACGCTTCTATGGAGGTTGTTGCAGGTCCCGATATAATTTCAAGAGGTTTTGTATATGTGCGTGAATCCGAGGACTTAATGGAGGAAGTACGTGGTGTCGCTCTTGATGTTTTGGATAACTGCACTTTTAGAAAGAGCGTTGACTGGACAACACTTAAAACACAGTTTAAGAATGAAATAGGTGGATTTATATTTACAAAAACAAAGAGAAAGCCTATGATTTTGCCTGTTATAATGGACGTTTAAAATTTACCCCCACGGCATAACATTGCCGTGGGGTATACTTAACCGGCAAAAGTATTTTCCAAAATACGGAGGAATCCTTATGAACGAATACAAAATCAAAGAATATACACATAATCCCGAGAAACAACAGGAATACTGGAATGCCGCAATCGGACTTCAGGATGTAGACGGACTAAAGCCGTCTGAATATTTATATACTCTGTCCGAGCAAAATGTAAGCGGAATTATTTCTACAAGCGAGGTTAAGGAAAAATTAAATGAATATTATCAAGCGGCAGATAGTCCGGCTTCTTCGGACACTATGGAATGTGATATAGTATCAGCAAGAATAGTTGAGTTGTTGGAATCGGAAACAATATCGCTTGCCGTAGCGTCACTTAAGTCAATTCATCGATATCTGTTTAATAATATTTATGATTTTGCAGGGATATTCAGAGAATATAACATAACAAAAAGCGAAAGTATTCTAAACGGTGAAAGCGTGAAATATGCTAACTTCTTTGAAATTTCCGACATATTGGATTACGATTTCGGTATGGAGAAAAAACAGAAATATTCCAAAATGACAAAAGAACAAACAGTCAAAAGAATCTGTGAATTTTCTTCATCTATATGGCAGGTTCACCCATTTGGAGAGGGAAACACACGAACTACTGCTGTATTTATTGAATTATATTTAAACAGCATAGGTTTTAAGGTAAATAACGATATGTTCAAAACCTATTCAAAATATTATCGCAATGCCTTGGTACGTTCAAACTATGCCGACTACAGCAGGCACATAGATACCGACTTTTCTTTTCTTGAAAAATTCTATTTTAATTTATTGTTTGACGGTAAATATGAGCTTTGCAATGATGAAATGATTATTGAAAATATTTAAGTGAAAGGTGGAATTAACAAAATGAGCTTTAAAAACTTCACTAAATACATCGGGAAATATATCGGTATTTTTATAATCGGCGTTTTACTTATCTGTGTTTATAAAACCTTTGATAATTTTACAAATATAATCTCATTCTTTAATCTTTTAAAGGAAATTCTTATGCCGTTTTTTATCGGCTTTGCAATTGCGTTCATACTATATAAGCCGTGCTGTTTATTTGAAAAACTGTATAAAAAGACAAAGCTTAAATATATTCAAACTCACGTAAGAGGAATTTCCATATTAAGCGTTTATTTGTCGCTTATAATTCTGTTTATAATAATTATTCAGCTGCTTATACCATCAATTATATCAAGCTTTAAGGAATTTTCCGTGCAGCTTCCAAGTATTGCCGAAAGTCTGATTTCATACATAAACAGCTTTGACGGTATAAACTTTGATCCAAACATTGTATGGGACTTCTTCTCATTTGATAAAATTGTAACGTTTTTTGACCTTACAAATGTGGACAAATATGTTGCGGGAGTTAAGGGAATCTCCTCAGTTTTTATAAACGGATTTATGGCAATTGCAATTTCGGTATATATTCTTTCCGACCGTACTAATCTTAAGCATATATCAAGACGTATAGTCCATATTTATATTCCGGATTCAAAAATTGAATTAATTAAAAGATACTTAGTTAAAATAACAGAGTACATTTACAAATACATTTACTGTCAGCTGCTTGACGCCTGTGTAATATTTGCTATTTCATTTGTAATTCTGTTATGCTTCAGAGTTCCGTACGCACCTGTTATGGCATTGATACTTGGCATTTCAAATATGATTCCGTACTTTGGTGCAATTATAGGTTCTGTATTAATAGTATTAATAGTTCTTGTTACAAATGGATTGGGACAAGCTGCAATAATCGGAGTTACTCTGCTTGTTCTTCAGCAGATAGACGCAAATGTAATTCAGCCAAAGCTTGTAAGTGACAGTCTGTCTGTAAAACCGTTATGGGTAATACTCGGAATTTTAATCGGCGGTGCGTTCTTTGGAATACTCGGTATTTTCCTTGCTGTTCCTGTGATGGCTGTACTTAAGATTATAGTTCTTGATATTTTGGATTATCACGAGCAGAGAAGCCTTGAACGAGATTCATAACTTTAAAAAAGTAACCCTTATTTGTATTTTTCATAGAATACAAATAAGGGAAATTTTTTTGCCCAAAATCAATTAATTTAAAGGAGTTGTTACAATGCTGGACTATTACGATGCAATTGCCTATATATCGCCAAGCATAACCGCACCCGATTTAAACGGAACGGTAAAATTTTTAGGTGCAGACGACGGAACGTGGGTTGAGGCTGAAATATTCGGACTTCCCGATACTTCGGCTAATTCGGGTAATAATACAAATTCTCAAATACCTGATTCGGATTTTTTCGGATTTCATATCCACGAAAATTCAATATGCGGTGAGCAATTTACAGACGAACCGTTCCTCGCAGCGGGAGGTCATTATAATCCGACTGATGAATCTCATCCAAAGCATACCGGAGATTTACCAAGCCTTATTTCAAGCGATGGAACCTCAAAAATGCTGTTTTTTACTAATAGATTTAATCCCGAAGATATTATAGACAGAACAGTTGTAATTCATCAAATGCCGGACGATTTCAGCACTCAGCCAAGCGGAAACAGCGGAAAACGAATAGGCTGCGGCGTTATTAAACCATCGGGACTCCATATGAGCGGAAAGTATAAATAATTTTTAAAATACAATTTCCTATAAAGCAATAAAACAGATGCCTAAAGCTCCGCATCTGTTTTATTAATATCTAATCTCTATTTAGTAATATAAGTAAGAGGTCTTATATACTCAGTGCCGTCCCAAAGGAATATCTTATAAGTCTTAGCAGGAGCACTGCACTCGGTAACTCCGGTGACAGATACTGCATTCTCCGTAGGCTCAATATCGGTTATTGTAATGCCTACAACTGCTCCGTCAAGACCGTATGCCGCAAATATAAGTCTTGGAGAATTCGCAATGCCTTCCTTAACCTTAACCTTATACTCCCAAGAATAACTGCTGCCGTCATACTCAGACCTAACCTTGCTGAGTATTACTTCATCTTCGGTAGAGCCGCAGTTCTCACAAACTCCGTCAACAAAGCTATGGTTAAACGGGTCAAGAGGAATAGTTGTGGTATAATCCGCACCGCAGCCGTCACAAGTGTGACGCATAATTCCTGTTGAAATACAAGTAGCTTCTTCCTCCACAACCTCTGAATGATGTATATGATTCTCAGGGTCTATAGGAAGTATCTCAGTTTCCTCATATCCGCAGCCCGTACATCTTAGTATCTGCTCACCTGTTTCAACACAATTCGGAACCTTCTCAATTCTTGTTACAAGCTGTGAATGTGCAAGCGGATTTTTAGCTGTTTCCTCAATATAAGAATATCCGCACAGACAAGTGTACTTAATCTCGCCGTATTCCGAACAGTTGGCAGTCTTAATCACTTCCTGTGTATAATCAACGTGCCTGTTCGGATTCTTGCTTATAGGCTCAGTATAACTCTTTTGACATTCATGGCAGGTATATCTCATAACACCTTCAGCCTGACAGGTAGGTTCAGCCTCAACTACTCCCTCATAGGAGTGATTATTTAAATTAACCGGAATTTCCTCCGTATACGAATGTCCGCAGGCATAGGTACATAATCTTTCACCCGATTTAGTACAGGTAGGCATAACAGTTGTCTTATACGTTATAGGATATTCGTGTCTTTGCGAGTCTGTCGGCATAGGCTCAGTATAAGAATATCCGCAAAGGCAGGTATACTCTCTTTCGCCCTTTGACTTACAGGTTGCAACCTTTAAAATCTTGCTCTTGAAATCCTTATGGTTATTTGGATCTTTGCTTATATCTTCTGTATATTTGTATCCGCAGCCTTCACACGTATAGGTCATTACTCCTTCATGCTGACAGGTAGGCTCTGTTGTGATACTTGAAGCAAATACCGTATGCTTTGTAGGGTCTTTTACGTTTTCTGCCGTATAGTTATAACCGCAATCTTTGCAAGTATACTTAATCTTACCCGGACTGACGCAGCTTGGCTGTTCTATTACTTCAGGAATATAGCTATGGTTATTATAATTAATCGGAGTTACCTCATCATAATAATAACCGCAGGCACAGGTATGTCTTGTTATACCTGTTTTAATACAGGTAGGCTTTTCAAGAACTTCATCTGTGTAATCGACATGATTATTTCTGTCAATAGGTATGTCTTCTTCATAACTGTGACCGCAAATACAGGTATATTTCCTTATTCCGGTGTTTTGGCAAGTCGCAGGAGTTGTATCCTTAAACGAATAATCCTCATGGTGTGAAGGATTTTTTTCTATCGGCTCTGTATATGTATCGCCGCAGCCGCCGCAGGTATAGGTCTTAACACCTTCGTTCTGGCAGGTAGCAAGCTTTGTTACCACGCCTTCATAGCCTGTATGATTATTCGGGTCCTTTGCAAGCGGTGCCGAATAATGAGCACCGCACGGACAATCATAATTTGCCGTACCTTCTTCATTACAGGTAGGAACTTTGGTAAT
>CAMCUJ010000072.1 GCA_945878965.1 uncultured Clostridia bacterium | reverse complement strand
AATGTTCATTCAATAGTTGATGTATCGGACATATACGAATTTTTAAAGAGCAAGGACGAATACAAAGAGTTCATTCCTAAAATGGAGGAATATATGAACAAATACTGCCTTATCGGCTGATAGCTATGAACAAAACCATAATTCATATAGATATGGACGCATTCTTTGCGGCAATTGAAATCCGTGATAATCCGACTCTTGCAAATAAGCCTGTTATAGTCGGCTCGCTCCCCGGTGAGCGTGGCGTTGTATCAACCTGTGACTACAAGGCGAGAAAATATGGCGTACACTCTGCAATGAGTATAGCTGAAGCGTATAGGCGTTGTCCGAATGCTAATTTTGTAAGACCAAATATGGAGAAATATTCGATGGTGTCCTCTCAGATGCATAAAATTCTTTCCGACTATACCGATATAATCGAATTTGTAGCACTTGATGAGGGTTATCTCGATGTGACGGGTTCAGTTCTGCTGTTTAAGGGTGCGGAAAACATCGGTTGTGAAATTAAGCGAAGAATTAAGGCGGAATTAGACCTTACCTGTTCTGTCGGAATAGGATATTCTATGATGTCGGCAAAGCTTGCAAGCGAGGAGAAAAAGCCGAACGGATTTTTCAAAATTGAAAGTCCCGATGAGCTTAAGGCACTTATAAAGAACCGCTCTGTATCTATAATTCCCGGAATTGGCAGGCAGACGGAAGAAAAGCTTATGAAGCGTGGAATTAAAACCGTAAGCGACCTTTTAAACTGCCCGATATCCGCTCTTTCATTCTTGGGAAAGCACGGCACACAGATTTATAATCTTGCAAGAGGAATTGACGAGCGAAATGTAGTTCCTAATTCCAAGGCTAAGTCTGTCGGAAACGAACGCACGTTTCAGGAGGATATTGAGGATATCGAGATTTTAAAGGATATGCTTATTCTTTTATCCCGTGAAGTGAGTATAAGGCTTAATTTTTCAAAGCTTAAGGGTAAAACCGTTACGCTTAAAATTAAGTATAAAAACCTGAAAAGCATAACTCGTGCGGAAACGGTTGCATACACAAACGATTTTTCTAAGATTTATAAGACGGCGGTAAGGATTTTGGAAAATACGCCGCTTGATATGCCGGTAAGACTTATCGGAGTTACGGTTTCGGGGTTTGAAGATGAAAATTCCCAGCTTTCGTTTGATTTAAGTGAGAATATTGAGGTTAAAAAGAATAATGAACGGCTTAACAATACAATATTTGATTTACACAAACGCTTTGGCTCGGGAATTGTAAAAACTGCCGATGAGATTAAGGCGGAAAATAACCTTTCGCAAAACTGCATAAAAATTAAAAAGTATCAAAAGTGAATTTGTAGTATCTTATAATATCTTAATATTTACGCTCTTTAAGGTAGTAGGGGCGAACTGTGTTCGCCCGTATAAGAGCAATTGCTATCCTTTGTAAGGGCGGATTTCATATCCGCCCTATCAAAATATGTGCTATAAGGTTTACTTAATCACAACACAGTTATTTCCGAGAATATCCTTAATATGCTGAATTTTCGGTAAATCCGTATTTTCATTTATCCACATACTTTTTGGTGCTTTAAGCTGTGTCTTTGTATCTGCGTAATAAATTATCACCGGAGTATCTCCGTTGGAATTTGCAAGAATGGTTTTGATGCTTTCAAAATTTTCGGTATCGGTTGAATTAAGCTTTAAATACAGCTTTTTTTCCGATGTATTAAGCTTTAATAAGCTTTCAAGCCTTATTTTAGGCTCTCTGTCGTCGGGGACGTCAAGATTTCCTTCAACTATAACCAAAGAATCCGCCTTTATAAGTGATTCAAAGGCTCTGACCTTGTTCGGAAATATTATAACCTCAATGCTTCCGCTTAAATCCTCAAATACCGCATACAGCATAAGCTCTCCCCGCTTTGTAAGCTGTTTTCGGATTTTGCTAAGCATTCCTGCAATTTTCACATTATCTCCCGAACTGAACCTGTGATTTTCATTTTCCAAAATGTCAAGAATGTTTACGGTTGAGTTCTTTTCAATTACAGTCTTGTATGAATCAAGAGGATGACCTGAAACATAAATTCCCATATACTCTTTTTCATAATCAAGCATATCCTTGGCTGAAAACTCCGGAATATCGGGAAAGTTATCGGTATCAATATCCGTACCCTCACTGAACATATCAAGCTGACCCTTGGCAATGCTTTTTCTTCCGCTCATTTCACCGTCTATTATTGATTCATAGACATTCATAAGCACAGAACGCTTTAATTTAAGGCTGTCAAATGCACCGCACAGAATTAATGCCTCAACCATTTTCTTATTTATTTTAAATTCAAGCATACGGTTCACAAAATCGGTAAATGATGTGAATGCTCCGTTCTTTATTCGCTCATTTGTAAGGTCTTTGGCGAAATTATGCCCTACATTCTTAACCGCAAGAAGCCCGAATCTTATACTGTTTCCGTTTACCGTGAATTTGTCCTCGCTCTCGTTTATATCCGGAGGAAGTACGTTGATTTTAAGCTTTTTTGCGACGTTTATATATTTGGTAATCTGATTGGGGCTTCCAAGCACCGAGGTTAAAAGTGCCGCAAAAAATTCGGTTTTGAAGTGATATTTTAAATATGCGGTCTGATAGGCAACAACTGCATATGCGGCGGCATGGGATTTGTTGAATGCGTATTTTGCAAAATCCATCATCTCATCAAATATTTCAGCCGCAGTATTTTCGGGAATGCCTCGCCTTACCGCTCCCTCAACCTCGATACTTCCGTCAGCGTTTTTAATTCCGTGTATAAAGTTAATACGCTCCTGCTCCATAACGTCGGTTTTCTTCTTTGACATTGCACGTCTTACAAGGTCGGCACGTCCGAGAGAATATCCGCCAAGCTCACGAACTATCTGCATAACCTGTTCCTGATATACTATACAGCCGTAGGTTACATCAAGAATTTTTTCAAGGCTTTTATGCTTATAGGTAATCTCTGCTTCATGGTTTTTGTTTGCAATGTATTTTGGAATTGAGTCCATAGGTCCCGGACGGTATAGTGAAATTCCGGCGATTATGTCTTCAAGCGAGTCTGGCTTAAGCTCCTTCATAAACTGCTTCATTCCGCCGCTTTCGAGCTGAAATACTCCGTCTGTGTCGCCGTTTGAAATCATTTTATACACATCTTTGTCATCAAGTACAAGATTATCAATATCAATTTTTATTCCGTGATTTTTATAAATCTCTGAAACTGCGTCACGAATTACCGTAAGTGTTCTGAGACCTAAGAAATCCATTTTGAGAAGTCCCAAGCGTTCAATTGTAGTCATTGTGAACTGAGTTGTTACAACATCGTCATTCTTTTGAAGCGGAACATAGTTTTTTACAGGCTCATTTGTAATTACAACGCCTGCGGCATGGGTTGAGGCGTGTCTTGGCAGTCCTTCAAGCTCTAAGGCTGTATCTATAAGATTTTTAACCGCTTGGTTGTTGTCATATTTCTCTTTAAGAGCAGGGTTTACTTCAAGTGCTTTTGATATTGTAATTTTGTGGTCATAGGGAATTTCCTTTGCGATAGAATCAACTACCGAATAAGGTATATTTAACGCTCTGCCTGTGTCACGTATTGCAAGTCTTGCCGCCATTGTACCAAAGGTTATTATCTGTGCAACTCTGTCCTCGCCGTATTTTTCAATTACATAGTCTATTACCTCTTGTCTGCGTTCATAGCAGAAATCTATATCAATATCGGGCATTGTAACTCTTTCGGGATTTAAAAATCTCTCAAATATAAGCCCGTATTTCATAGGATTTACGTTGGTAATTCCAAGACAATAGGAAACAAGACTTCCTGCCGCACTGCCTCTGCCGGGGCCTACCATTATTTTATTTCTCTTTGCAAAGCTTATAAAGTCCCATACTATGAGGAAATAGTCTACATAACCCATTTCTTCTATGGTTGCAAGCTCATAGTTAAGCCTGTCCATATAAATATCACTGTCGAATTTCGCATTGTAGCCTTCAATGCACTTCTGCCGCAGGTATTCTTCGGAGGTGCAGCCGCTTGGTAAATCAAATTTAGGAAGATGAAGATGCCCGAATTCTATCTCTACATTGCATCTCTCGGCTATTTTTGCGGTGTTTTCGAGAGCCTCGGGAATGTATGAGAAAAGCTCCGCCATTTCGTCCTCTGATTTTAAATAGAGCTCAGAGCTTACCATTTTCATTCTGTCGGGGTCATCAACCGTTTTTCCGGTCTGAATGCACATTAAAACATCTTGATATTTACTGTCTGATTTTTTTACATAGTGAATATCATTGGTTGCACAGACGTTTAAATTTAACTTGTTTGCAAGCTTTATAAGCTGTGAATTAAGCTTTTTCTGTTCAAAAATGCCGTGATCCTGAAGCTCTATAAAGAAATTTTCACGTCCGAAAATTTCTATATAATCCAGCGTTTCTTTTTCGGCAAGCTCAGTATCGCCGTTTAATAGGTGTCTTGATATAACTCCGAACATACAGCCGCTCAGTGCAATAATTCCTTCTGAATTTGCTTTTAAAAGCTCCTTGTCAACTCTCGGCTTATAATAGAAGCCTTCTGTAAAGCCTGTTGAAACTATATTCATAAGATTTTTGTAGCCGACGTTGTTTTCGGCAAGCAGAATTAAATGAGAGGGTGTAGAGTCAAGCTCATGAACCTTGTCGGTAAGCCTTCGGGGCGCAACATATACCTCACAGCCGAGTACAGGCTTTATACCCTGTGAAACGGCGTATTCGTAAAATTCTATAACTCCGTACATATTTCCGTGGTCGGTTATGGAGAGTGCGGTCTGTCCAAGCTCTTTGGCTCTGTCAATAAGCTTTGGTATTGTGCCTTCGCCGTCAAGCAGACTGTATGCTGTATGAGTGTGTAAATGTACAAATGCCATTTTAATTTCACCTCCTTGGCTGAATCTATATTCTTCCGTAAATTTGGTCTATTTCATCCGAATATACTCCGTCGGATTTATATATGTAAAGCGGAGGGTCAAGAACAAGCTTTGGTCTGCCGCCTCGTGAACCCTCAATTAAGATCATAGTCGCTGTTTTTTCGTATTTAGGGTGTACAAATCTGAGCCTTTTCGGTTCAATTTTGTATTTCTTCATTAATATTATAATATCAGCCAAGCGTTCCGGACGGTGTATAAGCGTAAGCTTTCCCGTAGGCTTAAGAAGCTGTGAGGATACTCTTATTATATCCTCAAGAGTGCAAAGTATCTCGTGTCTTGCAATCATAATCGAATCACTTGTGTTTTTGAGTCCTCCGCCGTTTTCCTTGTACGGAGGATTACAGGTTATATTATCAAAAACCGCTTTTTTAAAGTGTAATTCGGAATTTTTCAAGTTGTCGCATATAATTTTAATTTTTTCATCAAGTCCGTTAAATACAACGTTTTTTTCGGCAAGCTTTGCAGATTCGGTCTGAACCTCAAGTCCGTATATAAATTCAGCCTTGCTTTTTGCGGTTAGTAAAATCGGAACTATTCCGTTTCCGCAGCATAGGTCAAGAACCTTTGCTCCTTTTTTAATCGAAGCCTTTGCATAGTCTGCAAGCAATACAGCGTCAACTCCGAAACAAAACATTTCGGAATTCTGTATAAGCCTTAGTCCGTTTAATTGTAAATCGTCTATTCTCTCATTTTCTTTAAGTGTTACCATATTCCTAAAATCCTTTATCTATATTGTATATATCATCTTATTTAATGCCTATATACAGTATATCACGAGAACGGAATTATTACAAGAAAAAATACTATACATAATTTTCCAAATAGAGAGAAAACGAGAGGAAACGGGAGCAAACCGAAAGCATTTTGAAGAAAAGTGGGAGAGAAGCGGATTAATGATGGATTATTCGGGTTAAGCTTGATTAAATCAAGGAGATTAGGTTTGACCTTTTAAAAAAAATGGGTTATAATGTTAAAGTATTTGGATTACGAAATACCAAGAATGTACCAAAGAAATGGTATATATATAAAACTAAACAGAGGTGATTGGATGTTAAAAAGACTGAAGAAGGATAGCGAAGGTAGAGTGTCCTTGTCAGCAAGAAAGGTTATATGTACAGTAGGGGCGGCGGCATTTATAGCATCTACAGTATGCGGATTTAATTATTCAATAAGCCGAACAGTTACATTGACCGACGGAGAAAAAGCACCGATAGAGATTAAGACTACAAAAGGTGATATTGCTAAGGTGCTTAAAGAAAACGATATTAGACTAAAAAACGGTGACAAATTAAACTTTGCGCTTGATACTGAGCTTACGGACGATATGGTGATTGAGATTTACAGAGCTATACCTGTAAATATTACCTATATGGGTGAAACAAAGCAGTATCTTACAACCAAAAGAACGGTATCAGAGGCTTTGTCGGAGCTTGGTTTGGCAGTTAAGGAAACGGATATATTTGAGCCTGCATATAACGAAAGTATTGAGTCAGGTTCAGCAATCAGAGTGGTAAAGACAGCGGAAGAGGTTATTGAGGTAGAAGAAAATATACCTTATAAAACCGTTAAGAAGATAAATAAAGGTTTAAACAGCGGCGAGAGCCGAATTGCACAGGAAGGAAAAGAAGGTGTTAAGGTTTTATCCTACAAGGTGTCTTACGAAGACGGAACAGAGGTTTCGCGTGAGCTTGTAGGAGAAAGCGTTGCGGTTGAAGCGGTTGACGAGGTGAAGGAAGTTGCACCTGAAAAACCGATAGATAACTATACTGTTGCAATGAACGGAAGTGTTAGAGCATCAAGAGGTGCGTCGCTTTCTTACAGCAGAGCGATTATTTGTAATGCAAGTGCTTATGATTTATCGTACAGCAGCTGCGGAAAAAACCCGGGTGACAGAGGGTATGGTATTACTGCATCGGGTATGAAGGCTCAGTACGGAGTTGTAGCGGTTGACCCATCGGTTATTCCGCTTGGAACTAAGCTTTATATTGAGGCTGTTGACGGTTCATGGACATACGGATATGCCGTTGCCGGTGACACAGGCGGTGCGATTAAGGGAAACAGAATAGACCTTTTCTTTAATTCCAACGCTGAGGCAATGAGCTTTGGCAGACGTCAGGCAAAGGTTTATGTTTTGAACTGATTATTTAATTAGATATAACTAAATCAAGATGTCCCCGCCTCTAAAGGCGGCGGGTTCCACTTGATTT
>CAMCUJ010000071.1 GCA_945878965.1 uncultured Clostridia bacterium | reverse complement strand
TTCATTGTTTTTAACCGATATAAAAAGTAAAGAGGAAGTTATAGACGGGATTGACGATTTTATAAGCTATGCAAAGCAAGGTATAGAAATTGAAGATACTGTTATGAGACTTGGTATTACCTGTGGAATTGTATTTACAGATATAAATGAGTCTAATAAGAAGGAGTCGTTTGATGAGCTTTTTGAGGATGCACAGATAGCGATGCAGAGTGCATTGGAGGATGATTTCTCATCATATATGATTTTTAATCGTGATATGGCACTTCGTATTGAGAGAGCTTTGACGGTTGTAAGCGAGCTTTGGGAGAATATTAATGAAAGTAAGTTCATACTTAAATTTCAGCCTCTTTTTGATGTAAGTCAGGGAATTTTAATAGGCTTCGAGGTTCTTTCGAGAATTTACAGTGATAAATGCGGTATAATTTCACCTACTGAATTTGTGGGGCTTGCAGAAAAAAATAATCTTCTTTGCGACCTTGACAGAGTGATATTTGATTTGGCGTGCAAAGATATAAAAAAGGTTGTTGATATGGGAATTACTAATATAAAATTCTCTATTAATGTTACACCTATGTATATTTTAAAGCCGGGTTTTATTGATGATGTCAGAAAAACTATGCAAAAATACAATGTGGAAAGCAGATTTATAGCGTTTGAGATTACCGAAAACACAGTATTCAGTTCGCTTGATGATATACGCAGAGTGGTAGGTCAGCTTAATGATTTAGGAATTTCTGTATACTTAGATGACTTTGGTTCGGGATTTTCCAACTTTGTTATACTGCAGGAGCTTAAATTTGCAAGACTTAAGCTTGACAAAACGCTTATTGATAACATAGGAACGGCGAGAAATAACATTTTGGTAAAAAAGATACTTGAAATAACAGAGGAGCTTGGAATAAAGTCTGTTGCTGAAGGAATAGAAAGAAAGGAACAGCTTGAAGAGCTTGAAAAGCTTAGATGTGATATAGGTCAGGGATATTATTTCGGAAAGCCTATGTCATTTAAGGAAATGCTGTCTTATATAGAAGAATGTAAGACTAACGGCTGTTTATATAACGGTGAGCTTGTTTTGGCAAATTAAATTAATTGCCGAATTTAATTCATAGCTGATGGATTTATTGCACATATCAGTATTTTTTCTGTTGTTTCCGGCTGTGTAAAATATATGTGACAAGTTTTCTTTAGCGGTAAACGAATTTTAGAAACGGGGGTATTTAAGTGTCTGAGATTAAGAAAGTACCTAAGCTGTCAATTGTAATTCCTGTACATAATGTTGAAAAATACATAAAGGAATGTATTGATAGCTTTTTAGTTCAGGAATTTAAAGATTATGAATTACTGCTTATAGAGAACGGTTCTACCGATAACAGTGCGGCTATTTGCGATGAGATGGCTAAAACCGATGAAAGAATACGAGCGGTACATAAAAAAAAGAGTGGCTTGCCTTATGCCAGAAATGTAGGGCTTAGAGAGGCGAAGGGTGAGTATATCTTTTTTTACGACAGTGATGATGTGCTTCCGGGCGAATGCTTAAAGGAGATTATGGACAAGGTTGAAAGTGAAAAAACCGAGTTTATGATTTGCAATTATTGTACATTTATTGACGGAGAAGAGCAGGTTACGCAAGGCGAGTTTGATGTGGACGAAGAAAAAATGAAGCTTGGCGGAATTTCGGCACTTAATGAATTTTTTAAGTACAAAAAGGTTATGTGGAGTGCATGCAGAGTTATAAGTCTTCGTGAATTTATAATTAAGAATGAATTGTTTTTTAATGAAAACTACAATTCTGTTGAGGACGGTGATTTCTTTTTCAGAGCTGTTCTTAATGCGAATAGGATAGGTGTTTCAAAAACCAATCTTTTAATGTATAGATTAAAACGTAAAAATTCAATAACCAATACAGTATCTTTGAAAATTATGACAAGCATTTTTGAAGTATATACAAAGTGGCAGAAATTTTTCTGTGAGGTATACTCAAAAAATCAGGCGGAGTGTATTTTAAGTGCGCTGTCAAATGCACTTTATTATATAATGTTTTCGCTTCTTAATGCGAATGAAAAAGATAGGAAGGAGCTTTACAGGCTCTGCCGAAAAAATATAGATTCTCTTAAATATGTAAGTGGAATAAAGAAAAAAATTATGTATTATATATATAAATTTTTCGGTATACGATTTGGACTATTGATTGTAAAAAGAGCTGTTAAAGGATAGCTGCACTAAATTTAAATATGGCGGTGATTATATGAAAGGGATTAATTCGGATGTTTCAAAAAATATAAGACTTGGAAGTATTCTTTCATATGTAAATGTGTTTTTAAATATTGCTGTAAGTATAGTGCTATCACCGTTTATAGTAGATTCGCTCGGTACGTCGCAGTATGGACTTTATCAGCTTATATGGTCGTTTGTCGGCTATATGGGAATTTTTGATTTAGGATTTACAAATGCGGTTGTCAGATATGTTTCAAAATACAGAGCCGAAAATGATGAAGAGGGCTCAAAAAAGTTTCTTGGAATGGCTCTGGTTGTTTATGGAGTTATGGCAGCTCTAATTATACTTGTAGGAGCTGTAATCTATTTTAATCTCGGAAGTATATTTGCCGAATCATTTAAAGAAGGTCAGCTTCCTCTTGCAAAGGTTTTGTTTATAATAATGATTGTGAACTTTACCGCAAATATTTTCCTTAATATTTTTCCGGCGGTAATAAACGCTTTTGAGAAATATACATTTCAAAGAGGATTACAGATTGTAAGAATGGTTGTACGAACCGCTGTGGTTGTTATAGCACTTCTTATGGGCGGAAAGAGTATAGCTGTTGCGATGGTTGATACGATTATAGCTATATTGTTTTTTGTAACTCAGATGATTTATGTGCTGGCTGTACTTAAGGTGAAATTCAGCTTTAAGGATATGAAATTTTCATTTTTTAAACAGATATTTACATATTCGTTTTTTGTATTTTTAGGAATAATAGTTGATCAGGTAAACTGGAAACTGGATTTGTTTATACTCGGAATAAAGACTGATACGGTTAAGGTTGCGATATATTCAATAGCGATACAGTTTCCGAGCTATTATATGATGTTTGCAAATTCGTTTTCAAATGTATTTCTGCCTCGTGCGACGGAAATGTGTGCAAAGGGTGCGAGCAATAAAGCGTTTACCAATTTAATGATATATACCGCAAGGATTCAATGGGCGGTACTGTTCATAATGCTTATAGGCTTTATATGCTTCGGAAGACAGTTTATACTTCTTTGGCAGGGTGAAGAATTTGTAGAGGGATATTTTCCGGCGGTGCTTATAATGTCGGCTCTTACTCTTCCGCTTTTTCAGTCGGTCGGACTGTCTATTCAGCAGGCTAAGAATAAGCATCAATTTATGGCATTGTGTTATTTTTCAATAGCAATTCTTAATGTAATTTCAACAATTATATTGGTTGAATATTTGGGGATGATTGGTGCGGCGATAAGTACGGCGGCTGCATTTTTGATAGGACATGGAATTATAGCTAACATTTATTACAGATTTGGAATATGAATTGATATAAAGAGATTTTTTATAGATATTTCAAAGGGAATGCTGCCTGCAACTATTATAATGCTTATAGTGGGATTTGCTTTGGCTTCACTTTCGCTTAACGGTTGGCTTGGTCTTATTATTAAGGGTGTAATATTTGCTGTAATTTATATACCGGTATTTTTATTTATAGGCTTTAATAAAAAGGAGAGAAGGACTCTTCCGATAATAAACAAGCTTAAGATATAGTTTTTGACAGGGGGATAAAATAATTTGAGAGTACTTGTAAGAGCGTATACGGCGCTTAATTTGGGCGATGATTTATTTCTCGATACCTTTTTCAGAAAATATCCCAATGTGATGTTTGAGATTGAAAGCTGGTTTTATGATGATTATAAAAGGTTTACGGATAGATATCATAATGCAAGTATAAGAAAAAATAAAGGAATTATAACAAGGATTAAAGAAAAATTTAAAATATACGATAATATAGACGGTAGGTATATAAATAGGTTTGATTTAATAATTCATATCGGAGGCTCAATATTTAAGGAAAATCCCGATAATGATTTGCTTGACGTTATTTCTGAGAAAGAGGTTGAGCTTGCGAAAAAAAAGAATATACCGTATTATTTTTTAAGCTGCAATTTTGGACCTTTTTATACCGAGGAATTTGTAAAGAGAAAACGCAAGGTTTTTGAAAATTCATACAGGGTATTTTTCAGGGATAAATATTCTTATGAAATGTTTAAGGATATTAAAAGCGTTGGATATAGTGAAGATGTGGTGTTTTCCTCGCCTTACAAGGAAGAATTTAAAAACATTGAGTCTAAAAAAATACTTGGAATTTCGGTTATTGATTTTAAAGACAGAGGCTCAATCGGTGAGTTTGAAGATGAGTATCAGAAATTTCTGGTAGATGGAATAAATAAATTTATAAAATATGGCTATAAAATCAGATTGTTTGCTTTTTCCGTACGTGAGGGTGACTTGTCTGCGGCAGAGCGGTTATATAACAGACTTAGTGATGGTATTAAGGATTTTGTTGAGATTATAGCATATAGAGGTCGGATCGATGAAATAGTTTATCCGTTTGCAGAGTGTGAAAAGATTATATGCACAAGATTTCATTCGATGGTTTTGGCAATAATTGCGGGCAGAGAATTTTATCCGATAATCTATAGTGAAAAATTACTCAATATAATTGAAGATATGTCATTATGCAGTGAGTATTATTATTTCGGTAGGGAAAATAAGCTTGTATTTAGTCAATATAGCACTGAGAATAATAAAGAAAGTAATATTTTTAGACATTTTAACAATATATTTGGTATTGACAATAGGACGGAAGAGAATTATAATTAAATTATGTTAAAATATATTAGATATAAAAAGGAGAGAATGGGGTATGAGAAGATTAATTTCTATGCTTACAGCGGTGATAATGCTTATAAGCTGTATTAATTTTGTATATGCAGCAGATGCAGATTTATCACCCGAAGGTTTTGCGGTAGTTGCAAACGGGGATGTATCACTGCACAACACTATGAGAATTAACGGTGATGTATTTGCAAACGGAAGCGTTGTTGTGGATAATGCAGGAAATAATATTATAGACGGCAATATTATAAATACAGGTGAATTTGTATTACCGACATATTCTCCCGATAATCCTACAGGTACAGTAACAAATAATGCCGAAAGCAGAGATATCAACTATGACATAATAGCTGATAAGTGTGAAGCAGCTGCCGGCGATGTTACAATATTCGATAATGTTGCATATGCAAATGAATATGATTGGCTTACGGTTGCAAGCTGGGTAGACGATTACAGAGATGGTATTACTGTTTCTGAAAATACTTATTTTAAGGGGCTTATATTGCAGCAGCCTCTTACAATTGATACAACTAACGGAGATGTTTATGTAAAAATTGATTCATTGACACTTAGTAATACAGCAGCGGCTGAAAACAGTGGCTGTATAAATATTGTTGGTGATAATAAAGCATATATTTATATCGGTGCAAGCTTTGGCGGTATTGAAGCTGTTGTAAATTGTGATATTGAGTATACTCAAGACAGCGACAGAAGTATAATGTTTGGTGACAGTTCAAAGGTTGAGCTTTATGTGGATGGTAAAGGTGAAAATGTTGCTTTTCATCCAAACACAGTGATTTCCGGTAAGATATATATAACCAATGCAAAGAATGTAGAGGTTGGCGGAGTAATTCAAGGTGATGTTGTAACAGATACAGCTGATTTATTTACTGTAGGTTCATCAGGAACTACAACTGTTACAGGAAACCTTTATGCAGAAAATGCATCTGAAGTTATTATATTTAATGATGTATACGGAAACTTAGTAAGCTCTGCTAAAAAGCTTACAGTAACAGGCGGAGCTTCTGATATCACAGGTATTGCATATGTTCCGTATGCTGAAGCTGTTATAAATGCAACTGATTTTACAGGTATTCATGGACAGCTTGTTACAAAGACTCTTGATTTATACGGTACCGGAGTAATTATATATGATGAGGCGGTTGCCGATAAATTCTATGAGGGAACAGACGGTGTATTTGTTGCCGAGGAAGTTATTCCGAGCGAGGAACCGACAGAGGAGCCTGTAGTTACAGCTGAGCCTACAGAGGAGCCTATATCGGGATTTAATATTGAGGTATTAATACCTAACGATACAGAGGTAAGAGCGGGCGGACCTATCAGACTAACATCTGACTATGCATATCTATACGGATATTCAGATACAGTTTCGGGAGCTGATCAGCCTATAACCCGTGAGGAGGTTTCAGCACTTGTAAACAGAGTATTACTTCAGAATTATGCACGTGATGGCTTTAGAAAGCCAAATTATGAGTCATTTGATGATTTATATTGCGATTGGTGGAGTCATTCGGCAGTGGAGTATATGACAAAAATCGGCGTATACAGCACTGCATCTGATTCAGTTATGCCGTGGCAGCCGGCATCCCGCTGGGAGGTTGCAAAGCTTGTTGCTGTTTCACTCGGTCTTGAGCCAAGCGACGACAATTCAAACTTCAACTTCTTAGATAAGGATAATTATTTCTGCAAGAAGTACTACAGATATATTAAGGCTATGGTTGATTACGGTTACTACACAGGTCACAATGACGGTACAATAAGAGCTGAGGATTCAATGACAAGAGCAGAGTTTGTTACAATGTTCAACAGAATTATCGGACGTACAGAGGAGAACGGCTATACTCTTGAGAATTTATGTGAGGTTGTTCCTGAGCCTAATATGTACACAGATGATTTATATGAGAGTCA
The DNA here is from genome assembly GCA_945878965.1 of uncultured Clostridia bacterium. Taxonomy (GTDB): domain Bacteria; phylum Bacillota; class Clostridia; order Monoglobales; family Monoglobaceae; genus CAMCUJ01. Next base: position 351 of record CAMCUJ010000071.1, on the reverse strand, counting down.
CTGGGCATACCTTGATATTTTGAATGCTTCATATTCATTCACAGACGGTAAGGTTGATTTGTCAAAGAAGCTTGACAGAACAGCTCTTGACTATGAGCTTTTCGATTAATTATCAATTGATTTAAATAATGCGGCTTATTCTCATTTTGAGAATAAGCCGTTTTAAAATAGGCTAAAACAATTGCCCTATCTGAATTAAGACAGGGCAATTATTTAAATTGAGTGTAAATTAATTATTATTATTTTCAAAATAGAATTTAACCAATTCCTCAAGCAGCTCATCCGGTTCAAGCTTACGGATAAGGCTGCGTGCATTATTGTGAGCGGTAATATATGAAGGGTCACCGCTCA
>CAMCUJ010000070.1 GCA_945878965.1 uncultured Clostridia bacterium | reverse complement strand
AGGTGAAACGCTTGAATGATAATGGGTTGCTTTATATTAATCCTATGCTTTTAGTTTCAATGTCTACCATAAAAACACCTACTGTATCGCTTTCGATCCCAAACGGTTACAATGAAGAGCTTTCTTCTTCTGAAAGGTCCGATATTATGAATAATATATTAAATGTATTCGGCTATGATATGGACGAAGTAAGACAATATAAGGATGATGAAGGAAATGTTGCTTTTGTGGACGGAGAAAGTGAAGTTGCTTTTTCAAAGGATGGCAGTATTAGTTACACAAATTCAAGGTTGGTTTCCGAAGTTTCGGAGAGCCCGGAAAAGAAATCAATAATAAGTACATCGGCAGATTTATATAATAAGATTTTAAGAGTACTTGATATTGTTTCGGAGAGTCATAATTCAAACATAAATATTGCAATTACCGGAATAAATAATTATAAAGACCCCACAAATGAGGCGGTTACGGTAAGTGATATTATGTTTGATTATATGGTGGGCGGAATACCAGTAAGCAGCTGTATTATGGATTCAAGTGATAATTTAAAAGAGGAGCATTTTATAACCACAAGGCTTTATAACGGATGTCTTGAAAGTATGAAAATCATAGTTAAGGATATTGAAATATTTGAGGAGCATAGTGCTAATGAATCAGCATTTGCTGCGATAGAGAGATATATCGGAGAATTGTCGAAAATCAACGGAACAAGGATTTATGATATGAATCTTAAATACAGATATAATCCGTCAAGTTCAAAAGTTCATACTACGTGGGTTTTAAACGGAGATAATATGAGTTAAAGCGCCGGATAAGGTTTTAAATCAAAAAAGAGATGAGGTGAAATTAAGTGGAAAAGGGAAAGATGAAAACTGTTATTATTATGGTTTTAGTTATAATAAATATTTCGCTTATTTCATTTTTCATCTCTTTAGAAAGCAGAGAACGTCGGATAAACGATATTGCAACAACTCAGATGGAGAGTCTGCTAACCGAAAATAATATAATTCTTGATAAAAAGATAGTTCCAAAAGGCAGTCCGAAGATAAACAGCTTCTATATAGAACGTGTAACATCGGAAAATACGGAATTTATAACAAAGCTTCTCGGTGAAGGCTACAGTATATCAGATAGCGGAGTTATAAGCCGTGGTGATAAGCAGCTGATTATAGAAAATGATATCATCAAATTTACGGACAATAATCCGGAAAATTTAAAGTTGAACAGTGCTGAAAGCACCTGCATAGAATATATGAAAAAAATCGGAATTGCTGCGGATATGTATAAATATAAAAGTACAAATCCATCGGGAAATAATACTAAGCTTATATTTACTGCGGTTTACGGTAGTTATGAAATTTTTGATTCCTATATAAGTATAGAAATTTCAGATACCGGAGTATGTGGTATTCAAGCTAAAAATCTTATACTTAAGAGTGAGAATGCGGATAAAAAGAACAGGGCTGTTGATATAAACAGTGTGCTTGTTAATCTTATAAAGGAACATTCAAACGGAAGCAATAAAATAACGGATATAGTAAGTATAAATCTCGGCTATTATATAGGTAAATATACTGTTGATTACAGTCGGGTGCTTTCAATACCGGCGTGGCAGATTGTGACTAATGACGGACAGATATACTGCTATGATGCACGAAACGGAAGATTTATAAATGAATAGTTGAGTTTGTTGTGTAACACGACGTGTGTTGTTAAAATAAATTATTAAATTTAAGAAGTTTGGGTAAGTTTTTTGAAAAATGTATTGCAATTGAGGTAAGAAGTTGATATAATATAAGTTAGAGTTTTAAAAAGAGCGTATATATGTATAATTGAGATTTAACTAAAAGTTATATATAGAATTAATGAGCGGAAGTGTTTTGAAAAATTTGGAGGGAGCCTAATGGAGAAGATAGTTATACTCGGCGGAGCCGAGTTATCCGGTGAGGTTGATATAAGCGGTGCTAAAAATTCGGCTGTAGCAATAATAGTTGCAGCTATAATGATAAAGGATGTTTGTATTATAGAGAATGTACCGGCTGTAAGTGATATACTAGTACTTATGGATATAATACGAAAGCTTGGCGGTGAAGCTGAGTTTATAAAGGATAATGTTTTGCGTATGGACTGTACAAAGCTTTGTGAAGTTGAAGCATCGTATGAAACTGTTCGCAAGATAAGAGCGTCCTCATATTTAATGGGAGCACTTCTTGGCAGATTTAAAGAGGCGAGAGTCGCACTTCCGGGCGGCTGTGACTTTGGAGTAAGACCTATAGATTTACATCTTAAGGGCTTTAGATGTCTTGGCGCTGAAACAAATATAGAATACGGACTTGCAAATATAAAGGCGGAAGCTCTTAAGGGAGCTGCCGTATATATGGATACGGTAAGCGTAGGAGCAACAATAAATGTAATGCTTGCGGCAGCTCTTGCTGACGGACTTACTGTTATAGAGAATGCGGCAAGAGAGCCTCATATAGTTGATGTCGCGAATTTCCTTAACTGTATGGGTGCAAATATAAAAGGTGCAGGAACTGATGTCATAAAGATCAAGGGTGTGGAAAGTCTTCACGGCGGAACATATTCTGTAATTCCCGACCAGATAGAGGCAGGAACATTTATGCTTGCAGCAGCGGCAACTCAAGGTGATGTTCTTGTTAAAAATGTAATTCCGAAGCATCTTGAATCAATTTCTGCAAAGCTTATTGAGATGGGAGCAGAGATTGAAGAATTTGACGACAGCGTAAGAGTTAAAGCAAGAAGACCGTTTAAGGCTATAAATGTAAAGACTCTTCCGTATCCGGGATTTCCGACAGACCTTCAGCCACAGATGCTGACAGTTCTTACGGTTGCTGAGGGAACAAGTATTGTTACCGAGAATGTTTGGGATAACAGATTTAAGTATATAGCTGAGCTTAAGAGAATGGGTGCAAATATAAATGTTGAGGGACGAGCAGCTATAGTTGAGGGAGTACCTCGTCTTACGGGCTCACCTGTTCAGGCGACTGATTTAAGAGCCGGAGCGGCTATGGTAATTGCAGGTTTGATGGCGAACGGTGTTACAGAGATTTATAATCTTAATTATATAGACCGAGGCTATGAGAATTTTGTTGAAAAGCTTAAGATGCTTGGTGCACAGATTACCCGTCGAAAGAATGACAAAAAGCTTGATGAAAGAGAAGAAACAGCAGAAACGGTTTAAAATGTTTGAACTTAAATGGAGTGAATTTATATGATAAGGCTGTGTCCGCTGAGAAGCGGAAGTCAAGGCAATGCGGTTTTGGTATTTACTGAAAATACAAAGCTTTTGATAGATTGCGGAATAAGCGGAAAAGCAGTTATGTCTGCGCTTGATGATATAGGAATAGAGCCGGAGAGTCTTAATGCGGTTTTGGTAACACATGAGCATATTGACCATTGCAGAGGAATAGGGATACTTTCAAGAAAGCTGGATATTCCGATATATGCGAACAATGGTACATGGTATGGTATAGAAACAAGTCCCTCTTTAAAGCTTGGAAAGCTAAGAGAGGATAATATTAAGATTTTTCCGACAGGCAAGGAATTTGAGATAGGTGATATAGGGATTAAATCGTTTGAAATTCCGCACGATGCAAATGAGCCTGTAGGCTACAGCTTCAGATATGGCTCTGAAAAGGTAGCTGTTGCGACCGATATGGGTAAAATTCAGGAAAGCGTATATGATGAGATAAAGGAAAGCTCGGTTATACTGCTTGAATCAAACTATGATTTGAATATGCTTGACATAGGCGGATATCCTATTTCGCTTAAGAGAAGAATTAAAAGTGATATAGGTCATCTTTGCAATGATATGGCGGGAGAGCTTGCCTCAAGGCTTGTAAGGAGCGGTACAAAGCAGATTGTTTTAGGACATTTAAGCGGTGAAAATAATCATCCTTCTGTAGCATTTCAGACAGTCAAGAGTATACTTGAGGGTGACGGAATTGTGCTTGATACGGATATGAGATTAAGCGTTGCAAGCCGAACCGAAACCGGAGCGGTATATTCGGCGTAGGGTTAATACATAGTTGAGAAAATGATTCTTTAATTAAATAAATATTCCCCGTAGTATATTTTGCGTGACGGGGTTATTTAATTTGCGTATATACACATTTTATATAGAGGAGAGAAAAATATGAATTCTGTAAAGGCATATGTAGTTATACCGTGCTATAATGAAGAGGAGGTTTTGTCAGAAACCTCATCAAGAATGAAAACGCTGTTTGATGATATGAAGAAAAATGGCTTGATAACTGATGACAGTAAGGTTATTATGGTTGATGACGGCAGTCGTGACAAGACATGGAGTATAATTTCAGAGCTTTGCGATAAGGATAAGCTTTTTGGCGGAATAAAGCTTGCAAAGAATGCAGGACATCAAAATGCACTTCTTGCCGGACTTATGACGGTTAAGGATGAGTGCGACTGTGCAATTTCAATTGATGCGGATTTACAGGACGATATAAATGTAATTCCGGATATGATACGTAAGTATCAGGCAGGCTGTGAGGTTGTGTACGGAGTAAGAAATAAGCGTGAAACGGATACATTCTTTAAGAGAACTACAGCTGTAGGATTTTATAAGCTTATGCAGGGAATGGGTGTTGATATAGTATTCAACCATGCGGATTACAGACTTATGGGAAGCCGTGCTCTTTCGGAGCTTGAAAAATTTGAGGAAGTTAATTTATTCTTAAGAGGAATAGTTCCGCTTATTGGTTACAAGACTGATTGCGTATATTATGACAGAAGTGAGCGTTTTGCCGGTGAGTCTAAGTATCCGCTTAAGAAGATGCTTTCGTTTGCGTTTGACGGAATTACATCATTTAGTGTAAAGCCTATAAAGCTTGTATGGACTCTCGGAATTTTAATAACAGTTATCTCAGCAATTATCGGTGTTTATGATATCTGTGAAAATATATGGAAGTTTAGTTCTCTTGTTAATTCCGCTGTGATATCGGTATGGTTTTTGGGCGGTGTTCAGCTTATATCTGTCGGAGTTATCGGTGAGTATATCGGAAAGATTTACAGAGAGGTAAAAAGACGTCCTCGCTTTATAATTGAAACAAGAAGATAAATATGTGCGGAGTTTGGAAAACTTAGAGTTAAGCTGTTTACAGTAAGTTCACGTTTCCGAACTCCGCATTTAATATTAGCGATAAAATTTTTGTTTAGGTATTGTTTTTTACAAAAAAATCTGTTAAAATATATTTCGGAAAATAATCATAATTAATTGAACTGATTGTGTGAATTAAACAAATGAGGAGTGATTCAAAATGAAAATCAGAATAGGAATTTTAGGTTACGGAAATTTAGGACGTGGCATAGAATGTGCTATAAAACAGAATGACGATATGGAGCTTGCGGGAGTATTTACACGTCGTGACCCGTCAACTGTTAAGATTATGACAGATGGTGTTAAGGTATATTCTGTAGATGAAGCTGTAAAAATGAAGGATGAGATTGACGTAATGATTTTATGCGGCGGAAGTGCTACAGACCTTCCGAAGCAGACACCGGAGTATGTTAAGTATTTCAATGTTATAGACAGCTTTGACACTCATGCAAAAATTCCCGAGCATTTTGAAAATGTAAATAACAGTGCAAAAGAAAGCGGAAAAATAGGAATAATATCTGTAGGCTGGGATCCGGGAATGTTCTCGCTTAACCGTTTATATGCAAATGCCATTTTGCCGGACGGAAAAGACTATACATTCTGGGGCAAGGGTGTAAGTCAGGGACATTCAGATGCTATCCGCAGAGTTGAGGGTGTAAAGAATGCAAAACAATACACAGTTCCTGTAGAAAACGCATTAAAGGCAGTAAGAAGCGGTGAAAATCCTGAGCTTTCAACACGTGAGAAGCACACCCGTGAATGTTATGTGGTTGCAGAGGAAGGTGCGGATAAGGCACGTATTGAACAGGAAATTAAGTCAATGCCGAACTATTTTGCAGACTATGACACAACGGTTAACTTCATAACCGAGGAGGAGCTTAACAAGAACCATAGCGGTATTCCTCACGGTGGTTTTGTAATCCGCTGCGGAAAAACAGGTCAAAACGGTGAAAACAATCATATTATTGAATATAGCTTAAAGCTTGATTCAAATCCGGAATTTACATCATCGGTTCTTATCGCTTATGCAAGAGCGGCTTATCGTCTTAATAAAGAGGGTAACAGCGGCTGTAAAACTGTATTTGATATTGCACCTGCATATCTTTGCAGACAGAGCGGTGAAGAACTACGCAAAAACTTACTGTAATAGCGGCGACAGCGGTTGCTTTCGCACGGCGGGGACACTGTCCACGACTGACCACAATGTCTAAAGCTTATATTTACTAATGTTTAGGGGCGGATTTCATATCCGTCCTTATATACGTTTAGGGCGACACTTTTGCGGTCGCCCTAATATATTAATAAATTTTATGTACGATGAAATTCCTTATTAATTTTTTCAATCGCCGCTTTATATTTTTTATAGCCGTAAACCTTATTTAGTAATTCCAGCATGGAATTTGCACTTATTCTCGGCGGAAGATTAAAATATTTTGCAAGCATTTTTCGCTTTTCAAAGCTGTCGTTTCCGCCTGTCAGTCCGTCAAAATAAAAATCCTGTTTGGTAATCATTTTGTGCGTATTTTCCGAAATACCGGATTTTGTTTCATCAATATTCTCAGAATCAGAGTTTTCATCGCTTTTTTTAACGTCAGTGACCTTTTTTAATATATCATATAATAATTCCTCACTCATTCCCTCAACACCTAAAATCCCTTCCTTGCCGGGAGCATCCTTGCGTTTTTCCTTGCCCTCAATGTGTGGAATATAGGCGTGTTTAACGGTTCCGTCATTCCCGATGCACTGCTTTATGTAATTTCTTATCTTAAATCCGGCACGGTCGGAATCCGTAAGAATTATAATTCCGATATCCTTTGAAAGAGCTCGTATGTAATTTATAATTTTGGGATTTCTGAAAATATTAAAACCCTCTGTACAGATTATCGGAGCGTCGGTAATTGTCTTTACACGTTCCTTGTCATATCTTCCTTCAACAATTATTGCCTCTTTTATATGTAACATTAGTTTATACCTCTTTTTTTATCTTGCTCGGCTGTCACCGTCAAATGATACTGTGTCGGTCGGCTCTGCCGACGCTGTTTAATAACTAAATCAAGATATCCCCCGTATCTTAGGCGGCGGGTTCCACTTGATTTTTTCGGTGGGAGTACCTTT
>CAMCUJ010000069.1 GCA_945878965.1 uncultured Clostridia bacterium | reverse complement strand
CATTTCTCCCAAGGTAACTCTACGTCCTCACGACCAAAATGACCATATGCCGCAGTTGCCTTATAAATAGGATTTCTAAGCTCCAAAGTATTTATAATTCCGCTTGGACTTAAGTCGAAATTCTTGTAAACCAATTCCACAAGCTTTTCTTCACTTACCTTACCCGTACCTCTTGTATCAATTCTAAGTGATACAGGCTGTGCAACTCCGATTGAATAAGCAAGCTGAACCTCACAAGCCTTAGCAAGACCTGCCGAAACTATATTCTTTGCAACATATCTTGCAGCATAAGCCGCACTTCTGTCAACTTTCGTTGGATCCTTTCCTGAGAAAGCACCACCGCCGTGACTTGCAAATCCACCGTATGTATCTACAATTATCTTTCTTCCGGTATGTCCCGAATCACCCTGCGGACCGCCTATAACAAATCTTCCGGTCGGATTTATAAAGTACTTTGTATCCTCATCAAGAAGACTCGGATCAATAGTTGCCTTTATAACATGCTCCATTATATCTTCTCTTAACTTGGCCATATCAACATTGTCATCATGCTGAGTTGAAACTACAACAGCATCAATTCTCTTAACGCTGCCATCTTCGTTATACTCAACAGTAACCTGTGTTTTTCCGTCCGGTCTTAGATAATTAAGAGTTCCGTTCTTTCTTACTTCTGTAAGACGTCTTGCCATCTTATGAGATAAATAAATTGCTGTAGGCATAAGTGTAGGAGTTTCGTCACAAGCAAAACCAAACATCATTCCCTGATCTCCTGCTCCAAGTCCTTCTCCCTCACCGCTCTCTTTAAATTCATAAGCCTTGTCAACTCCCATAGCAATATCCGATGACTGCTCGTCAAGTGCAACAAGAACAGCACAGGTCTTAAAATCAAAACCATATTCAGCATTTGTGTAGCCTATCTCACGAACTGTATCTCTTACAATTCCCTTTATATCTACATAAGCCGTTGTACTTACCTCTCCAACCACCAATACAAGTCCGGTTGTAACTGTAACCTCACACGCAACTCTTGCGTTTTTATCCTTTTCATAAATCGCATCAAGAATGGCATCCGAAATCAAATCACACACCTTATCCGGATGTCCCTCTGTTACCGACTCGGATGTAAATAATCTCTTATACATCTCTCATTCCTCCTTAAATAATTTGCTAACCGCATCAAAAACTTCTTTTTCGACAATTTCAGATTCACGGTTCGCATTTATAATTTTTATATTTTCAGCTTCTTTAAGATTATCAAAAACCTTAAAAAAGTTGTTTCTTACATCCTTCATAAGTTTGACGCTTTTTTCATAAAGCTCAACTACATCTCTCTCTTCATCAATCCGACTTTTGCAAATGCTCGGCTCAACATCTAAAAATATACATATATCCGGCTTTATAATTTTTTCGCATCCAAGGTTAATTTTCATAACCCAATCAATGTCTGAAGCAGTACCCTGATATGCAAATGAAGAATAATAATATCTGTCGCAAATTACAGTATAACCATCATTTAGATATTTCTCAATTCCAAACTCCGGATTTGTTATATGCTCAAGCCTGTCCGCCAAAAACAACGCCGCTTGAAGATACATATCCTTTTCAAGACTGTCGGTTAAAATTCTGCGGATATACTTGCCCGTTTCGTAATCAGTAGGCTCAGCCGTTATATAAACCTTTTCACCAATATCGCAAAGCTTGTCCTTAAGGCTCTTTATATGACTGCTCTTTCCGCTGCCGTCCAGTCCCTCAAATACTATAAACTTTCCTCTTTTCATCTGTTCCCTCTCACAACTGTACCTATTATATGTCTATTTTATTAAGCCTTACCTTGACCATAGTAAGAATTTTCGCCATGCTTTCTGAAATAATGCTTGTCCAAAATATATTGACCTATCCTCTCAGTCTTAGGATTCAGCTTATATGTTCTGAGTGCCATCTTAGCAGCCTCCTCAAGTACAACTGCATTGTGAACAGCATCACTTGGGTTCTTTCCCCAGGTAAACGGTGCATGGTTAAATACCAAAACTCCCGGAACAGCATCTGCGTCAAGCTCCTTAAACGTTTCAACTATAACCTTACCGGTATTTTTCTCATAATCTTCTTCTATTTCTTCCTTGGTAAGAGCCCTCGTACAAGGAACATCACCGTAAAAATAATCCGCATGAGTTGTTCCAAGTGCTGTAAGAGGTAATCCCGCCTGTGCAAACGGCGTTGCAAAAGAAGAATGTGTATGTACTACTCCTCCGATATTTGGGAATGCCTTATAAAGCTCTATATGCGTTTTTGTGTCTGATGACGGATTAAGCTTTCCTTCAACCACTTCGCCCTCAAGACTCACAACAACCATATCCTCAGCTTTCATCTCATCGTACTCAACACCGGAAGGCTTTATTACGATTAAACCCTTTTCTCTGTCAATTCCGGAAACATTACCCCATGTGAATGTAACCATATTATATTTCGGAAGCATTAAATTTGCCTTTAACACATCTTCTTTAAGCTCTTCAAGCATTTCTATATCACTCTCAATTCTTCTTCATTTTAGCCCAAAATGTATACTTTTATCCATTAACAGCTTCTTTTTTAATTTCCTTAAGACGCTTTAAAACATCATTTTCGCCTCTGCCTAAGTAATCATGAAGCTTTTCATATTCCGCATAAAGCTTTTTATAAATCTCCACATTCTCAGGAATAGGCTTATATACAATATCCTTAACCTTGCCCATAACCTCGGCACAGCTCTTTATATCATCATAGCCGCCCATCTCGCTGCCTGCCGCAACAGCTCCGAACATTGCCGAGCCAAGTGCCGGAGTCTGAGATGATGCCGAAATTTTAATTTCCATATTTGTAACGTCAGCGTATATCTGCATCATAAATGCGTCTTTTTCCGCAATTCCGCCTGCCGCATAAAGCTCATTTATATAAACTCCGTTTCCTCTGAATGTTTCAATTATTTTCTTAGCGCCGTAAGCTGTAGCCTCGATCAATGCACGGTAAATATCTTCAGGACGTGAAAGCAGATTAAGACCCAAAATAACACCTGTAAGGTCAACATCAACAAGAACACTTCTGTTTCCGTTCCACCAGTCAAGTGCTAAAAGACCTGTTTCACCCGGCTTTTTAACCTGTGCTTTTTCTCTTAAAAGTCTGTGAATATTAAACCCGAGAGCATCAGCCTCTCTGTAATAACTATCCGGAACGCAGTTCTTTACAAACCAGTCAAAATGATCGCCTACGCAGGACTGACCTGCTTCATAGCCAAGATAACCCTTAACTATACCATCTTCAACCACACCGCACATTCCCGGAACTATTTTTTCATCATCACCAAGCAAAACGTCACAGGTAGATGTACCGATTATCATAAGCATCTTTCCCGGTGTCGTAACACCTACAGCAGGAAGTGCAACATGGGCATCAACATTTGCAACCGCAACAGCAGTACCAACCTTAAGTCCGGTAAGCTTTGCCGCCTTTTCGGTTATCTCGCCAGCTTTCTCGCCTATAGACATTATATTACCGCCTATTTTTTCCTCAACCATATTCTCAAGCTTTGGATTTAATGCTTTAAAAAAGTCCTTGGACGGAAATCCGTCTTTCTTACTCCATAGTGCCTTATAACCGGCTGTACAAGTGTTTCTTGTTTCAACCCCTGTAAGCTGCCAGATAATCCAATCCGCCGCCTCAATAAATCTGTCCATACTATCATATATCTCCGGAGCTTCTTCAGCTATCTGCCAGATTTTCGGCACAAACCACTCCGATGAAATTTTTCCGCCGTATCTCTGAAGGAATTTCTCACCCCGCTGCTCTGCTATCTCATTAAGCTTATTTGCATACTTTTGAGCCGCATGATGTTTCCAAAGCTTAACATAAGCGTGCGGATTTGACTTGTACTCATCAAGGAAACAAAGAGGTGTTCCATCCTTTTTAACAGGTAGTACAGTACACGCTGTAAAATCTATACCAATTCCTATTACATCCTCTGCATTAACTCCCGACTTTTCAAGAACCTTTGGAATTGTGTTTGCAAGCACGTCCAAATAATCCTGAGGGTGCTGAAGTGCCCAATCAACTCCAAGCTTTGTTTTTCCGTCCGGAAGATATTCATACATAACCTCATGAGGATAATTAAATGTTTCCGCCGCAACCTCAAGTCCGGTCTTAACCTCGACAAGAACCGCTCTTCCCGAAAGTGAGCCATAGTCTATTCCTATAGTATACTTCTTCATTTCTCCATACACTGCCTTTCATCAATATTAAACCCGCAACCGATAATTATAATTATTATTTTATATCTGTATTTAAATTATCGGTCTTTTCTGTATTTTCTTTAATACCTAATATTTCTGTATTATCGTCTTGTTCATTCTTTATCCTTTTCTTTTCACGACTGAGTCTTATAAACGCATAAATGCTAACTATAAAAGCTCCAATCGTATCAAGAATCAAATCGTGCATAGTATCGTTAAGCCCCGGTCCCTGCCAATTAACTCCAAATCCCATATCGACTGCAGTCTGAGGGTCAATCATATACTTTTGCATATTGGTTCCAAAAAAAGTATCCATAGAATACTCAAAAATTTCCCATACCGCACCGCATGCAATAGCGAATACAAATGCAAAAAATGCTACAAAAAACGGTGAAAGCTGAAATACTACATTTTTCATATCATAACGATTAAGTGAGTCAACAAGCAAAAATCCTATAATGGCAAGCACAACTCCCGACATAGAATGAAGCATATCATCCCACCACGAAAATTTATAATAAAAATCATTAAGCTCGCCCAAATAATTAGATAAGAATATAAATATTATCATTATAACCTGTAAACTCTCAGGTAAATACATATTCCACCTCTTAGTCAGAATAGTAGGTAAAAATGTAAGTGCCAAAGCTAATGAAGCCATAAATATAGTTGTCATATTCCATGACAAAATACCTGCAAGTATTGCAAGTACAATTATTATTCTTATTCCATTTGCAATAAAAATATTAACTTTATTTTTCATAGCTCTTCACCTCAAAAATACACTTATAAAACTAATATATGTTTCAATTTTAAGTTGTTTCATAAATCACTGTAACGACAAAGTCGTTTTGCATTTAGTTATATTATAACTAAATATTAAACAAAATGCAACACCAAAGACTGAATTTTAATAATTAATTTCAATTATTATTAATCACTATCAGATGTACAGTTAAAAAATCAACCTATACGTCTTAACACATACAGGTTGAAAAAAATTAACATATGAAACTTTTAAAATTTAAACAAATATTATTCAGCAGGTGTAACCGCATCAGCATTTGTATCGGCATCAGCAACAGCTTCACTACCTTCAGGCTGAGCCGCAGCTTCATTTATATTTGTCGGATTACCGTTTTCATCAAGAATAAAATTTCCGTCCTGATCAACAAGATTGCCGTTTTCATCAACTGTAATCTGCTGACCCTGTGACTGAGATGATGTAACATCTTCCGTAGATTTTAAAGTGTTTATTGATATAACTGCTAAAACTACCGATAAAACTATAAATAATGCTGCAATAACCGCTGTAACCTTACGAAGCATAGCATCTACCGTTCTACCCTTATTTTTACCAAAGAATGTTTCTGCTCCTCCGGCTATCGCACCCGATAGTCCCTGTTGTTTTCCGTGTTGCATCAATACAACCACAATCAAAGCAAGTGATACAATAACATGAATAATCATTAAAGCTGTCTGCATCTTAACTTTTCCTCCTCTTTATTTTCTTACATCGTTTAAGTTAATTGTATGCAAACGCATTTTAATGCAACACATACAAATCCAAGTCTCAGTTTATGTTATCTTAAAAAGCAAACAAGCTTTTAAGGCATAACACAAACAATATACATTATTTTATCATAAATATTTCTTTTTTTCAAGCCTATTTTTAAAATTTTTTTATCTTTTTTTAAATTTATTTTTAGCCATTAAATCTGTAAATAATTTTATTAATAAGCTATTGCAAAATCGCAATATATATGATAGAATTATTTATGTAGGTTTATTTTTTGTTTATTTTCTACATATTGAGTTTTAATTTTTCAAGAAAAGCGGTGAAAATTATGAAGAGAAAAAAGATTTTAATAATTGACGATGATGAGCAAAGTCTTGCAATTGCCGGACATGTTCTTAAGAAATTCTATGATTTCCTATTTCTAAGCGACCCTTCGGATGCTGTTGAGCTGATAAAATCAGAAAAACCGGATCTTATACTTCTCGATCTTAAAATGCCGGGAGTAAGCGGTTTTGATGTATTTAAAGAATTTTCTAAAGAAAGCGATATTTCTGATATACCTGTTATATTTTTAACAGCAGACAACTCACCGGAAAGTGAAATTATCGGTCTTGAGCTCGGCGCCATAGACTTTATAACCAAACCCTTTGTACCTCAAATAATGCTCAGAAGAATAAAAAGAGCTCTATTAATGTATGATTACCAGCAAAATCTTCAGACTCTTGTCCGTGAAAAAATCAAAGAATTAAGTGAACTTCAGCAGACCGTAATTCAAAGTATGGCTAATCTTATAGAAAGCCGTGACAGTGAAACCGGAGAACACGTAAAACGAACCAGTTCATGTGTAAAGCTCATCGCAAAATCACTTCTTAATGAACCGTATTATGCCGATAAAATCGATAAAGCATATATAGAAAATATTGTTATGGCAGCACCTCTCCACGACATCGGTAAAATTGCCGTATCAGATGTAATTCTTAAAAAGCCGGGGAAGCTTACCAATGAAGAATTTGCTCAGATGAAAACACATACTACCGAAGGAAGAAAAATCATTATGCGTGACATAGCGAAAATTGAAGATGCCGAATATGTTAGAATTGCCGCAAACATTGCTGAATTCCATCATGAAAAATGGAGCGGCGGCGGTTATCCGAAAGGTCTTAAGGGCGAAGAAATCCCTATTTGTGCAAGAATTATGGCAATCGCAGATGTATTTGACGCACTTGTTTCAAAACGCTGTTACAAAGAATCTATGTCCTTTGAACAGGCTTTTAATATAATTGAAGAATCTATAGGCACACATTTTGCACCTGTTGTAGGAAAGGTATTCTTAGAGCAGAAAGAAAATATTATCAAGCTTTATTCAAATTAAACATAAACAGCTTGGAGCGAAAAACTCCAAGCTGTTTTTATTTATATAAAAAATGCACAGGCTCTCTCTTTGGGAGGGCAGTCAACGAAGCTGACTGAGAGGGGCATAAAA
>CAMCUJ010000068.1 GCA_945878965.1 uncultured Clostridia bacterium | reverse complement strand
GCCGTTATTCAACGTTTTCGGTGGGAAAAAGGTACTCCCACCGAAAAAATCAAGATGTCCCCCGCCGCCTAAGATACGGGGGACATCTTGATTTAGTTATAAATTTTGAAGTGTTTTCCTCAAACAGGGGCATGGTTCTTTTCTTTTTGTGCCTTAGCACAAAAAGAAAAGAACCAAAAGAAAAGTTGTTACTTCGTAACGGGTCGGCTTCGCCGACAAAAACCTTGAGGCTCTGCCTCAAACTCCGCAAGGGACGTTCTGTCCCTTGACCCTATTCCGCTTCGCGTTCTCCGCCGTCGCCGCATTACAGTGTGATCCAGCCGAACACATTCGCAATTGAGCTTAAAAGAATTACCGCAATACAAACAGGTGCTAAATACTTCATAAAGAATTCATAAAGCTTTCTTCTTCTAAACTTAGACGAAAGCTCAACCTCTTCGGCAATTGCATTAAAGCCTGTAACACGAATAATCAAAATACAGGTTGCAAGAGCGGCAATAGGCATCATAATTGAATTGGTAAGGAAGTCAAGGAAATCAAGCACCGACATACCAAGAATCTTTATAAAATCCAACGCACCAAATCCAAGAGCAGAAAGCGAACCTAAAACAAATATAATAACTGCGAGCAATCCGCAAGCTTTAGCACGGCTCCAGCCGAATTCATCAACAAATGTGGAAACACTGGTCTCCGCAATTGAAATTGCACTTGTAATAGCTGCAAATAACACAAGTACAAAGAACAGTATTCCGGCAAAGGTTCCAAAACCCATACTCGCAAAAACCTTAGGGATGGTTATAAACATCAGCGACGGCCCTGCCTGAAGCGTATCGGGATCTCCGCCCGAGAATGCAAAAACTGCCGGTATAATCATTAATCCTGCAAGTACCGCAATTGATGTATCAAATATTTCAACCTGCATAGTTGATTTTTCAATATCGACATCTTTTTTGATATACGAACCATAGGTATATAAAACACCCATAGCAATCGAAAGCGAATAAAACATCTGCCCCATAGCAGCAACAACTGTCATAAACGAAAAATTCTTAAAATTCGGGATAAGGAAATACTTAACGCCTTCCCATGCCCCCGGTCTTGTAACCGAATATACAGACACAGCTACCGCAAGCACAATAAGCATAGGCATCATAATTTTAGATACCATTTCTACACCGTTTTTAACTCCCGACAAAATTATAAATAAAACAACTGCCGAGAAAATTATAAACCATATCTCTACACTCATTGATGATGATAAAAAGCTTGTAAAATAATTATCTTGTGCCAAAAGAGAAGCGCTTCCCTTTATATATTCAAACAGATACTTAGCTACCCAACCGCCTATTACGCAGTAATAAGGTACAATGAGCATTGCCACAACAGAGTTTATCCATCCGCCGAATTTAAAGCCCAAGCCTTTTCCGAAGCTGCAAAATGCACTTACAGAGCTTTTGCCGGTCTTTCGTCCAAGTGCGGTTTCTGACATTATAAGTGCATATCCGAATGTAACCGTTAAAATAAGATAAACCAATAAAAACATACCGCCGCCGTATTTCGCAGCAAGATAGGGAAATCTCCATATGTTTCCCAAACCAACCGCTGAACCGGCTACCGCAAGCACATAACCAAGCTTTCCTGAAAACTTATCACGAGTTTCTTTTTTTATTTCTTTGTTTTCTTTTTTGACCATATTAACTCTCCTAATATTTTTTCTGTTTTTGGTGATTAAATAATATTAATACACAAAAACGTCCTCTGTATCTTAAGAAGACGTCAAATACCAATTAGCATTTTAATAATTTATATATCAACATCTAATAACCATATATCAAAGTTATTATATCTAATATCTATAATTTTGTCAACTATTTCGGGTTATATTTTATCACCTTATCAAATATTCAATAGGGTTCAAAGCAACGTTATTCAACGTTTTCAGCGGGAAAAAGGTACTCCCGCTGAAAAAATTAAGCGGCAACAGCCGCCTCTATAGACGGCAGACAGCTTAATTTGGTTGTGATGCCGCATTTTAAAGTTATTCCGCTATTAGTGTATCTTATTTTACTCCACGGTTATAACATCTTTAAGTATATACGAAAATGTAGGAGCGGAACAATTTTCGTTTTCAATATATCCGTTATTCAAATCGTATTTATCATTTTCATCAATTGGATTTACACCTATATAATCGCCCTTAAATACCTGAAGCTTTCCTTTTTTAAATTCATCAATAATGAAATCAATTTTCTCTTGCGTTCCATCGGCCGCAATTATTTCGTTAAGATCAAGCATCTGCACCCAGCCTTGTTCAAAACCGGCTCCGACATCATTTCCGTTTACATTTCCGTTTACGCAGCTTTCAATTTTTTTGTTTTTCAAAACAGCTTGTACCGCAGAGAGAATATACGGTTCCCAATTGATTTTTGAACCGGTAAGATATGTAGTCGGTGCAATTTTTGACATACTTTGATTATAACCTACGTGAAATACTGTCTTTGTTCTTTCCGTTTCCTCACAAGCTACAGCAGGACCGGCAGTGTCAGAATGCTGCGATATAATTATACAGCCGTCATCTATAAGCTCCTTTGCACATTTTTTTTCAATCATATAATCCCCCCATGTATTTGTATATTTAACTGTCATTTTCGCCTCGGGAACAATTGACCTTACCCCCAGCAAAAACGCCGTATAACCTGAGATAACTTCTGCATAAGGATACGCACCAACATATCCTATTTTAGCTTGTTCCTTTGTAATTAATCCGTCTTCAATCAGTTCCTTAAGCTTCATACCTGCCACAACTCCGGAGATATATCTGCCCTGATAAATAGCACCCATAAATGTATGATAATTTTTAACTATAGGTTCATCATTTGCATTTGAACAGGTCGCTTGACAAAACTGAATATTGGGATGATCTTTTGCAAAAGCCTTGGTTGTTTCTCCGTAGCCATAGCTTGTTGTGATTATAAGATTACATCCGGCATCAGCCAATTCCTTAAGAGCGGTTTCTTCATTACCTTCCGTAACATTATACTTCTCTATTGTTTCAACTTGTTCACCGTAATAATTTTCTATAGCTTTTTGTGATTTGATAAAATTATTTGTATACGGCGTACTTGCATCACCTACATAAATAAATCCAACTTTTATACTTTTATCACCATCGTTGTGAATCAGAAAATTATGCAGACAATATGCAGATATTATAACTGCAAGTGAGGTAAGTACAGTAATTATATATATTCGTTTCATTAACTCACTCCCTTAAGTAGATACATATAAATATTTTTTATGAGTTATATATTTTTTCAACATCTATAACACCACTATCGATAAGTTCAAGCAAAATATCAGTTAACTGAGGGTCGAATTGAGTTCCTCTGCCTTTTTTCAATTCTTCCAAAACAAAATCAAAATCAAGCTTTTTTCTGTATACACGATTTGCCGTCATAGCATCGAATGCGTCGGATATTCCTATAATACGTGCATTAAGAGGAATATCTTCACCCTTTAAACCGTTTATATATCCTTTGCCGTCATATCTTTCGTGATGATAAAGAGCTCCGTCGCTTACGTTTTTAACAAGACTAAAGTTTTCAAGTATTTTTGCACCTTTTACAACATGAGATTTCATAATTTCATATTCTTCGTCCGTAAGTCTTGCCGGCTTATTTAATACGCTGTCCGGCACTCCGATTTTTCCTATATCATGAAGCAATGCGGTTTTTCTCAATGTTTCACAGTCTTCATCACTGTAACCGAGTTTTTTGGCAATCAAAACAGAATAGTCGGATACTCTTGTTGAATGCTGGCTCGTATTTTCATCCTTTGCGTCTACCGTCTGTGCAATAGTTAAAATAGTTTCATTTCCCATTTTAACTTGATTTCTTATAAATTCCATTTCTTTTTCGTGCATCCGAATGGTTTTTTGTATCTGAGTTCTTACGAATAGCCAAGTTAGGTAGGCGACAGCCAAAGCAAACACAGCGATTAGATAAAGTCTAAACCACCAATTATCATAAATCTCTTTTTCCTTAACAATTCGGCAAGTAACCTCAGCTGTTATTTTTCCGCTCTTTTCATCAAGAGTTGCTAAGTGAAATGTATAATTGCCGCTCGGCAGATTTGTATATACAATATTCGAAAGCTCATCTTGAGAA
This sequence comes from uncultured Clostridia bacterium, assembly GCA_945878965.1. GTDB lineage: Bacteria > Bacillota > Clostridia > Monoglobales > Monoglobaceae > CAMCUJ01. The sequence goes on along the minus strand of CAMCUJ010000068.1, from coordinate 3,177 downwards.
AGTATTTTAGGCTCAGCATCAAAACCCTCAAGCCATACGCTCAAATATGGAGAATTAACAGAATAATTAACTATTTCAGGTATTATCTCAATTCTGCTTACACCACTGTTAATATACGTTATTTCATCGCTTTGAATATTATAAATTTTATCATCAGCCTTTATTGTTTTTAATAACATTCTGTATGAACGAATCGGTATATCATAGCTGTTTAAATTCATATGAATTACACCCGAATCGGTAGAAAGATAAAGATTATCATTTTCGTCCTTGTAATTCCACGAATTCGGTGTAAGTGCGTTTCTGAGTCCCTTTTCAAAATTTAAAACTTCGTAATTTAGCTTCTTTCCGGATAAAAGCTCGTTTTTATTTATTACATAGATACCCGCAGAGCCTAAAACAAATATTGTACCGTTTTTACTATCAATTAAATCATAATTATTATAATACGGGAAATTTTCAAAAATTCTTATGTTGCCGCTATTATCCATATAGCATAAACTGCAGCTTGTTATAATGAATACTCCGGTTCCGTCAGAGTTTGGAGTCATACGAAGAACTACCTCGGAACCAAGACCGTCGTTTTTATCAATAGTCTGCGTAACCACTCCGTTTTTAATTACTGCAATTCCGTTTCCGTCAGTTCCGGCAAGAAGGGTTCCATCGGAAAGCTCAAGCATACAAAGAACTTTGGGATTAGTAAGTCCGTTACTGCTGTTTAATACATTAGTTATTTCGCCATTCTTGATATATGCAATTCCCGAATCTCCCGCTGAGACAACAGTTCCGTCGCTAAGTTCTAAAGCCATACGGGTTTTATTGCCGGGCATACCCAATGCGCTGTTATAATATGTTATATTGCCATCTTCGGATACTTCCAATATACCTTTTCCCGAAGTCGATATCCAAAGATGGTTTTTTGAATCAACCATAAGACTTCGTATACGTACATCTTTCAGTTCCTCAGTAAGATTATTTGTTAAAACGGAAGTTATACTTTCATCTATCATATCAAGACCGCTGTCAGTTCCGAAATAAAAGTTTCCATTCCATTTCATTGTGCTGTTTACAACATTTTTGGGTAAGTTTATTTTGGGATATAATTCTGTAAATGTTGATTCGCACATATGCAAAAGACCAAGTCGTGAAGATGTAAACCATAGATTTCCTTGATAATCTATAAGCATATGATCAATTGAATTGTTAAAGTCGTTTGTGTTAAGATAATTATAATTCATATTGGAATCAAGATATCCGATTCCGTTATCTGCACATATAAATCTGCGTCCGTCTTCGGAAAAATATATGGATTTAATATGTGATAATTCGCCGCATAAAACTGATGAGGTTTTTACAAGCTTTTCGCCGTCTAAACTGAAAATATCAATTGTATTTCCGGTTGTTCCTACATAAAGTGTACCGTCTTCGTCAAATGTACAGCAGGTATATAATTTAGCGTCGGTTATACTGTCAATAATTGTACCGTCTTTTACCAAATATAATTCACCTGCATTTGTTACAACGGCAACATTACCCATTTTATCGGCAGAAACAGAGGAAGCGTATAAAATTTCCGGTATTGTATCATAAACCGATAAACCGCTTGAAATATTTAAAATTGCAAGACTATCGGATGTTCCGATATAATAATTACCATCCGAGCTTTGAGTAATACATCTTACAGAATCAGATGGAAGTCCGTCTTTTTCGGTAAGAGAATTTGAAATCTCTTCATTGATACAAATTGATATTCCATGGTCATTTGTACCTATCCAAAGTCTTCCCGATTCATCTGTATATAGGCAGTTTACATTTTTTACGGTTTCAAATTCATTCATTAATCGAAATGTACGTCCGCTACAGCGATATAAACCACCGTATGTTCCAACCCACAAAACACCATCCTGAGTTTGTGCAATATCATTTGCCATTCCGCCCGGCAAACCATTTGAACCGTTATATACGGTTTGTATATATGTATTGTAACTTATATTATTTGGGCGAGCGGCTTCAGCCTTTATTAAAAAGAAAGGAGATAAACTATTTCCTGTTATTATAACTAAAATTAATAATGATATAAATTTAAAACCTTTATTTTTTATAAAACAGCGATATGTTTTTATTATTCCCACCAATAAAAGTATGGTTATGATTTTATCCAAAAAATCTATGTAAAATTCTCCGACAAAACGGCTTACAATTTCGTTAAATTCGTAATTACAAAGCAGGGCTATTACGCCGTCACCCCATACATTACCCACGTTGCCGCTAAAAAAAATATAATTAAACGGTATTGATAGTAAAGTTGATATAACAGCCACAAGAAAACAGGTAGATAATATACCGAATATATTCTCCATAAGTCCTTTTTTTGCACATATACCTACTGTAATACCTATAGCAATACTGGTTATTGCATAACTGATATGAAATATTGATGTATTAAATGACGATATTATATTTGAGGATGCGCCTATAATTGCACCGCACACAGGACCAAGTACATATGCTGACAATACCGTACCGATAGAATCAAGCCACAAAGGTAAAGTAAATGCGGTTGCTAAATTTTTCCCAAAATAATTCAGCAAAATACATCCAATCACAAATAAAATTATCATATAGTTTCTTTTTGCTTTAAACATATTATTTACCCCAACCCCATTAATGATATATATATTAATTATATCATATGAAAGAAAAAATGTAAAGCACATTGCGACATAATAAATGGTTTTATAAAATATCTACAAATAATGCACACAACATTGCTCAAATATAGTTGATTTTAATTAGCGACCATCAGTTACTATTATAAATTAACGCAGTTTAATTAAATGCAAGGTTCTTTACAGCGGAAAAACTTAATAGATGCAGTAGAAGTGTACTTCTGCCAAATAACTTTTTTAAAACCGCTTTGAGAAATCAAGGCGGTTTTCTTTCGTCTAAAATAGCAAAGTAAAATCTAAATTAAAAAATTTTAAAATTTAATTCAAAATTTAAGGTTGGTTTAATGTTTGCATTTTATAATACAGATAAAAGGAGGTCAGTATTATGGCAATAGAGGTATTTAACAGATACGAGCATAAATATTTACTTGATAAAGAAACATATAAAAAAGTTATAAAGGGAACCTCTAAAAATTGATTCCCAATCATAATATTTTGCTATTTCGAT
>CAMCUJ010000067.1 GCA_945878965.1 uncultured Clostridia bacterium | reverse complement strand
TAAGTCGGTTCAGAGGACGCCTTTTGGAAGTTTTTCAAATGTTCAGACCTGTGAGAGATGTAAGGGGACAGGTAAGATAATTAAAGAGCCATGTAAAGTTTGCCGTGGCGACGGAATGGTAAGACGCAGTCAGAAGATTAAGGTTAAGATTCCGGCAGGAATTGATGACGGTCAGGTTGTATCGGTACGCGGCGAAGGCGATATGGGTAAACGTGGTGGTATGAACGGCGATTTACTTGTAGTAATAAGAGTTAAAAAGCATAAGATATTTACACGTCACGGAGATGATATATATTGTGATTTTCCGATTACATTTGTTGAAGCGGCACTCGGTGCCGAGATTGAAGTTCCGACAGTTGACGGTAAGGTTAAATATACAATTCCGGAGGGAACTCAGACAGGATCAACCTTCAGACTTAAGGGTAAGGGTGTTTCAAGACTTCACGGCGGCGGTACAAGAGGTGACCAATACGTAAAGGTTAATATTGAAATACCTAAAAATCTTTCTGATAAGCAAAAGGACATATTAAGACAATTCTCCGATACGGTTGATTTAAGCAAGTATCATCAGAAGAAAAGCTTTTTGGATAAAATCAAAGATTTATTCAAATAGCGGAACAGTTGTTTTCTATTACTCTAGCTGTAAGCAACTAAAGTTTTACATTTCTTGATTAGTAGTATCTTATAACTAAATCAAGATGTCCCCCGCATCTTAGGCGGCGGGTTCCACTTGATTTTTTCGGCGGGAGTACCTTTTTTCCGCCGAAAACGTCGAATAACGGCGCTTTGCGCCTTATTGAACATCTTAATATTTACGATCTTTAAGATGTAGGGGCGAACTGTGTTTGCCGGTGTGAAAGCAATTACTATCCGCAAAGGTTTATATATTTTTAAATGTTGCGCAGCAATAGGGGCGGCTCTATATGGTCGCCCGTATGATATTGCCGCAATGAAAGGAGTAATACAGAGATTATGGATTGGCTGAAAGTAAAAATCTGTACAAGCACCGAAGGAATTGAGCCTGTGTGTGCTTTTCTTTATGATATGGGAATAACAGGACTTGAAATAAGCGATAAAGAGGATTTTGCAGAATTTTTGGAGAACAATCGCAAGTATTGGGATTATGTAGATGAAACTCTTGAAAAGCTCAAAGAGGAAGAAACCTTTATAACATTATATCTCACGCCGGATATAGACGGAAAGGAAATGCTGTCACATATTAATTCTGCGGTTTTAAATCTCAAAAACAGTGATGAAAGCGGAAAGCTTGGAAACTTACGAGTTGAGGTTGAGAATGTAAAGGATGAGGACTGGTCGGAGAACTGGAAGAAATATTTTAAGCCTATAGAGGTAGGCGAAAAAATTCTTATAGTGCCTGAGTGGGAGAATGAGGATATACAGACGAACAGACTGAAGTTTATAGTAAATCCCGGAATGAGCTTTGGTACAGGTTCACACCAAAGCACTCAGATGTGTATTGAGGAGCTTGAAAAGTATATATCAAATGATACAGATATGCTTGATTTAGGCTGTGGAAGCGGAATACTGTCGATTATATCGCTTATTTTGGGGGCAAAATCGGCAGACGCTGTTGATATTGATGAAAATGCGGTCGGAGTTGCATATTCAAATCTTTGGCTTAACGGAATTTCAAAGGATAAATATAATGTTATGGCAGGTGATGTTATAACAGATAAAGTACTTAGAAAGAAATTCAGCGATAAGAAATACGAAGTGGTTGTTGCAAACATTGTAGCGGATGTAATAATTGCAATTTCGGGATTTATCCGTGAGTTTATGAAGGATAACGGAACGTTTATATGTTCGGGAATAATACTTGAAAGACTTTCCGAGGTGGAAAATGCACTTAAAGAGGCCGGTTTTGACATAATAAACGTGAAAGAGAAAGGCGAATGGGCGGCGATTGTCTGCAAATAAATTTGTTTTGGGTGTTATAAATATGAGAAGATTTTTTACAGAGCCTGAAAATATTAAAGGAAATACAGCATATATAAAGGATGATGCAAGCCATATAACCAAAGTCTTAAGAATGAATGTGGGAGATGAAATTCTGGTATTTGACGGCACCGGCTATGAGTATACGGCAAAGCTTAAAGAAATTAACAAAATCGAGTGTATAGCTGAGATAACCGAAAGAACCAAATCACTTAGCGAACCGGAAGTTAAAATAACGCTGTTTCAGGGACTTCCCAAGGCTTCAAAAATGGAGTATATAGTTCAGAAGGCAGTGGAGCTTGGAGTATATGAGATAGTTCCGGTAGAGATGGAAAGATGTGTTGTGAGATTAAACGATGATAAGTCGAAAGCAGACAAGGTTAGAAAATGGCAGAAGGTTTCCGTTGAGGCGGTTAAGCAGTGCGGCAGAGGTAAAATTCCTCAAATTGCAATGCCTATAGATTTCAAAACGGCAGTTTCAAAGCTTAAGGAATTTGACCTTGCAATAATGCCTTATGAGATAATGGGTCATGACGGCGATAAGGGACTTAAAGAAATTTTGAAATCCAATCCGCAGGCAAAAAGAATTGCAATTATAGTAGGCAGTGAGGGCGGATTTTCGGACAGCGAGGCAATGCTTGCAAAGGAAAACGGAATTTTTCAGTGCGGACTTGGTAAAAGAATTTTACGTACCGAAACTGTCGGAAGTGCATTAATTTCCATAATTATGTATGAAAAAGATGAAATGTAGCAGCGGCGCCTGAGGCACTTCACCTTGCTCGCCTATCGGCGGCAAATGAAGTATTCCCGGTCGGATAACGCCGACGGACGTGACGGCAAACATTATCGGTAAACTGTAAAACATAAATGAAATTTAAGATTGTAGGGGCGGATTCCATATCGGCCCGCAAAAAATGTATATCAGTGCTGCATAGACTGCATTGGCATATTCGTAAAACAGAGTATATAGGAAGTATCAATTTAAATAAGAAAAATTAAGATTATATAGGGAGGAAATTATTTTGGGCGGTAAGAAAAAAAGTTCAAAGACGAAAACAAATACCAACAAGGTTAATAAAACGGCTAAAAAGGAATATAGCCGTGAAGAAAAATTAATTCAGCGTAAAAATAATATAAAAAAGCAGGATAAGCTTACAAACTGGTTTATGATTAATATAGCATATATAATTATAGGCTATTTCCTTATAAAGCTTATAGAAAAAGGCTATAATTCGACGGATACTATACTTTATATGGAAGGTATATGTTGGTGGATATTCGGAGGTTTCTTATTTGTTTCAGCGGTATTATTTGCACTTTACTTTACAATATTCAAAAACAAAACAAGATTAAGAAACTATGGAACAATGTTTGCTTGTTCTTCTTTTGGTGGATTATATCTTGCGTTATATAATAAAATCCGTCTTTTGGTTATAGCGGTTATACCACAGTTTGAACGCATTAATTCCAACTTCAGAATTTGGTCATTGCTTGCACTTCTTGGAGTATATACAGTTATATCCGGCATATGGTACGGAGTTAAACTTTATAAAATTTCACATAGTGAATAAATATAGAAACTGTAGATTGTAATCACTCGCAGTTTTGTATTAAATAACTAAGCTTGGAGCATTTGGTTTCAAGCTTTTACTAATGTTTTAAAAAAGCTTGAAAAGACTGAGAATATATAGTATAATAAAAATATATATTAAAAAATTATACATTATAAATTATGAAACGGAATAGGTGGTTAGTATGGTAAAAATAATACATTGCGGAGATATACATTTTGATACTCCGTTTTCAGCGAGATTTACAAGCCGTGAATCTGAAATTCGCAGAGCTGAAATTTCAGAAACCTTTTCCAAGGTTATTGATATGGCAAAGGAGGCGGATTTGCTTCTTATTGCCGGAGATTTATTTGACAGCGAAAATCCAAGCGAGGAAACTGTTAAATTTGTTATCCGAAAATTTAAAGAAATAGGTAATATTCCTGTTTTTATAGTTGCCGGAAATCATGACCCGTATACTGAAACTTCGGTATATTCAAACTATAATTTCGGAGATAATGTATATGTTTTTGGTGGTGAGCTGTCCTGTGTTGAGCTTAAAGGTCTTAATCTTAGAATTTACGGTTCTTCATTCACTGAAAAGTACTGCGAGGAAAGTCAGCTTAAGAATGTTTTGTGTGACCCAAGCTTTGATAATATCCTTCTTATGCATGGCGATGCGAATAAAATTAAAAGCGTTTATAATCCGATTTACACCGAATTTTTCGGGGAATGCGGATTTAAATATGCGGCTCTTGGACATATACACAAGTTCGATGGTATTAAGAAGAGCGGCAAAACTAAGTATGCGTACTGCGGAGCAATGGAGGGCAGAGGCTTTGATGAGCTTGGTGAAAAGGGAGTTATTGAAATTGAAATTGATAACGGAGTTCTTGAGGCGAGATTTGTTCCTGTATGCAAACGTAAATTCAGAATTTTAGATGTAGACATAACTGATGCAGCGGATAATAATGAGGTTGTAGAACGTATTTTTAATGAGCTTGAAAACAATTCCGAAAATTCGGGATTTGAAAAGGATTATATACGGGTTATTCTTAAGGGAACACGATCTGAAAAATTTAATGTGAATTATGATACGGTAAAGGAATTTTTAGATGAAAAGCTGTATTATGCAGAGCTTTTAGATGAGAGCAGAACTTCGGTAGATTACACAAGTTTTCTTGATGAAAACTCTCTTAAGGGATTGTTTAGCAGAATAATGCAGGAAAAAATACAAAATTCATCATCTGATGAAGAACGTGAAACTGCAAGGCTGGCGTTAAAATTGGGAATAGATGCTATGCTTGCTCAGGAGTATAACTAAAACTGAATTTAATTTGAATTTACCGGAGGGTTTATTGTGATCAGAATTAAGAAAATTAATATAGTGAGCTTTGGCGGATTGAAAAATGTCAGCTTTGAATTAAATGATGGATTAAATGTTATTTATGGCGGTAATGAGGCTGGAAAGTCAACGCTTCAGGCTTTTATAAAGATAATGCTTTATGGAATTTCAAGAAAGAAGAAAACCGATTTGCTTGGAGAACGATTACGCTATATGCCATGGGATGGCGATAGTATGTCGGGTTCTTTAACAGTTGAATATGAAGGCAGGGATATTGAGATATTCAGAAAGTTCGGAAAGACTGCTGCCGGAGATAAAATAGAAGTTACGGACTGTATAAGCGGAGAAAATGTTTTTGGATTCAGCAGCTCAAATGTCGGTGAAAAGCTTTTTAATATGTCGCTGTCAATGTTTGAAAAGACTATGTGGATAGGTCAGGGTCAGACAGTTATGAGCGGAAGTGACGAAGAAATTGCGGCAAAGCTTATGAATCTTGCACAGACACATAATGAAGATATTTCACATATAAGGGCAATTGATGAACTTAAGGAGAAAAAAGCACTGCTTAAGGCAGAGAGTAAGCGTAATAAAAATGGTGTTATTGATGATATAGATATTCGCACAGAGGAGCTTTTAAGCTTAAGAAATCAGGCTATAGAAAAGAAAAACGAAAAACTACAGCTTGAACGTTTGAAAGATGAGCTTATTATTCAGCAGAAGGAAAAACGTCAGAGCCTTGAAAAAGCCGAAAAAGCTATGCAGTTTGAAAGAGATGCTGAAAAAATACATAAGGCAGATAAATTAAAGGAATATGCATATTCAATTGAAGAAATTAAGAATTTAAGTGATTATATCTTGTTTCAGGATTGTGATGAAGCTGAACTTAATGAGGTTGAAAATTTTCATATAAAGAAGGATGGCATATGCTCTCAGATTGAAAAGTATGAGGAACTTGAAGCTTCGGTTAATGATGATAACAGCATTTTTGTATTGAAACGCCAACAGCGTAATTTAAGTATTGGCTCATATTCTATGATTGCACTTGGAATTATAGCATTGATTGCTCTTATGGTTTTAAGTACTCCTATTGTTGCTATGTCAGCCGGTATACCGATTATTGCTATAGGAATCATCATTTTTATTATTTCAATATTTAAGAAAAAAAGCTATATGGAAAAAATAGAGAAGATTCAGATTATGAAGTCGGAATATGACAGTAGTTTAAAGCATTTAAGATTACAGTTAAATGAAATTAACACAAGATTAGACAGCATATTAAAAAGGCGTCAGGTTAGCAGTGCTTTGGAATACAAAGAAACCTATAATAAATATGCAGCGGCAAAGGCTAAGCTTGAAGCGTTTGAAGCTGCGTTTAACGGTATGCTTGACGGTATGGAATATGATAAACTGATTGCTGAGGCGGAAATTTTAAGAGAGAAGTTAAAGGATGTAGATTTATCGGAGTATAAGGATATAAACTTTGAAACGGTAAGACGACAGGTTATTGATATAGAACGACAGCTCAGTGATGTTGAAAATAAGCTGAATTATGAATATTCCGAACAGATAAGTGAAACAGATATAGATAATGAGTTAGCGGCACTTGAAGAAAAAAGAAAAAAAGCGGTTTTAGAGCATAAGGCACTTGAAGTGGCGATTTCTGCTATAGAAGAGGCATATTCGCAGTTAAGAAATGAGTTTGGACCCGATTTAAATAAAATTGTAAATGATATGGTTGAATTTTTAACTGACGGTAAATACTCGGATTTCAGAGTTTCTGATGAATACAGAATGAAAATAAACTGTATGGGTGAGACTAAAGAAGCAGAATATTTAAGCTGCGGTACTTATGAACAGATTTATCTTGCTTTAAGACTTGGAATTATAAGCTTGATTTCTGAAAATTCAAAAATAGCATTTCTTGATGATGCATTTTCAGCATATGATGATTTAAGAGCCAAACGTGCTATAGAGCTTATTAAAAACAGTTTTGAAAATTCACAGGCTATTTTATTAAGCTGTCATGAGCGTGACAGGGATAATGCCAAAAACCTAAGCGGAGTTAATGTTATTGCAATGAATGCATAATTTGAAATAACACAATGACTGAGTATAGAGTCAAATATTTAAATATTGTAAACGTTTAAATATTAAAATTCAGAGAGGGGATAGTAAATATGTCAGCTGAAATTAAAAATGAAAGAGGTAATGTGAAAATTACAAATGCGGTAATAGCCAAGATTGTCGGCTATGTTGCAACAAAGTGCTACGGAGTTGTGGGAATGGCTATGAAGTCAAGTAAGGATGGAATAGCTAAGCTTTTAAAGTATGAGAATATGGATAAGGGAATTAAAATTAAGGTAATTGACGATAACGTAAATATTTCGCTTTTCATAGTTGTTGAATACGGTGTGAATATTCATGCAATAGGTGAAACTATACGCAGCAGCGTTAAGTACAAGGTTGAGGAAATGACAGGTCTTAATGTTACAAGTGTTGATGTTAATGTTGAGAGTATAAGAGTATAAATTCAGATAACAAAAGTTTATGCGAGGAAGTGAAAATATGAAGCTTATTAGTA
>CAMCUJ010000066.1 GCA_945878965.1 uncultured Clostridia bacterium | reverse complement strand
TCCGGATTATGATACAGAGCTTTATACACATAAAAAAATGAAAACCAATCCTGAAAATTCGCTTGAGGCATTAAAGGAGGCACTTCCTGTACTTGAGGGAATAGAGGACTGGACTAAGGAGAATATTCACGACAGACTTATTGAACTTGTACAAAAGCTTGAGCTTAAGAACGGCAGAATTTTATGGCCTGTTCGTGTAGCGGTTTCGGGTAAGGCATTCACACCGGGCGGCGGTGTTGAGCTTGCGCATATTTTGGGCAAGGATGAAACTATACGCCGTATTAAAGTTGGAATTGAAAAGCTAAGTGCCTAAGGCGGCGGTGCCGACGAGCGGCAAAAGCCATGCGGAGCGGAAGCGGAGCAAATAAAAAGTTTGCTCAAGCTTTTCAAAGCTTGGTGACGGCGGTCACATCAGGTTTGGGGCAGAGCCACAAGGTTTTTGTCTGCGGAGCAGATCCGTTATGAAGTAACAATTTTTCTTTTGGTTCTTTTCTTTGCGTTTTAAACGCAAAAAGAAAAGAACACGCAGCACTGCTCGCTTTTACACGGTAGCATTATTGCAGAAATAATTCTTTGTCGGTTGGTATTGCCGACAGTACATAAACCGCAAAAATTACGTACAATTAATTATTTTTAATATTAGTTAAATGAAAAGAGTGGAATTTAAATGAATATAAAATCTAAATTTTCCGATAAGGTAAAGGATATGGAGGGTTCGGCAATAAGAGCGACTTTTAAGCTTCTTGCAAACCCTGATATAATTTCCTTTGCGGGCGGAGCGCCGGCAAAGGAATTATTTCCAAAGGCTGAGCTTGCGGAAATTGCAAAGGATGTACTTAAGGAAAACGGTGAAGTTGCACTTCAGTACGGAATAACCGAGGGCTATGAGCCGCTTAGAAAATGGGTTACCGATAGAATTTCCAAAACAGGAAATGTGACCGACAACGATAATGTTATAATAGTTAGCGGAGGTCAGCAGGGAATAGACCTTGCGGCAAAATCTCTTTTGAATCCGGGCGATGGTGTTGTATGCGAAGAACCAAGCTTTATCGGCGGTCTTAACTGTTTCCGTTCGTATAATGCCGAGATTTACGGCGTAGAGGTTGAAAATGACGGAATTAATATGGATAAGCTTGAACAGCTTCTTAAGGAGCACAGCAATATAAAGGTGCTTTATACAATTGCTACGTTCCAGAATCCGTCAGGAATTACTATGTCGCTTGAAAAGAGAAAAAAACTTCTTGAGATTGCAGATAAGTATGATATAATAATTTTCGAGGATAACCCGTACGGAGAATTAAGATTTGCGGGCGAGGATATTCCTACAATTAAATCTCTTGATACCGAAGGCAGAGTTGCGTATTTTGGCTCATTTTCAAAAATTCTTTCACCGGGTCTTAGACTTGGATTCGTTTCGGCTGATGCCGACTTGATTGAACGAATGGTTATCTGCAAGCAGGTTCAGGACGTTCATACAAATGTACTTTCGCAGATGATTGCTTATGAGTTCGTCACAAGATACGATATAGACGCTCATATAAAGAAGCTTTGTGAGTCTTACGGAAAGCGTGCAAAGCTAATGATGGATTGTATGGATAAATATTTCCCGAAATGTGTAACACATACAAATCCTGAGGGCGGTTTATTCTTGTTCTGCACAATGCCGGAGCAGTATGACACAAGAGAAATTATGGATATGGCAGTTAAGAAAAATATCGCTTTTGTTCCCGGTGCAACTACTATGGTTGATGATAAAAAGAAATGCAGTACGTTCAGAATGAACTATTCTGCCTCGAATGAAGAACAAATAGAGCGAGGAATTAAAATTCTTGGCGAGCTTTTATGTGAAATTACAGGTGATACGCCAAGATAATCAGAGTTGATTTAATTTTGTGATTATGAAAGGTTGGTTTAAATGACTGAAAATATAAACAATAATACTGAGAAAAAGAGAATTCTCAGCGGAATACAGCCGTCGGGTGCTCTTACTCTCGGAAATTACGTTGGAGCGCTTCGCAATTTTGTAGAGCTTCAGGAAGAAGGTCTTTATGAAAGCTTTTATATGATAGCCGACCTTCATTCAATAACAGTAAGACAAGAACCTAAGAATTTAAGAAAGAATACTATGGATTTACTTGCACTTTTCATAGCATGCGGTCTTGACCCGAAGAAAGATCCTATATTCTTTCAGTCGCATATTCCGGCGCATCTTCAGCTTTCATGGGTTTTAACCTGTAATACGTATATGGGTGAGCTTTCACGTATGACCCAGTTTAAGGATAAATCAAGAAAGCATGAAAATAATATAAATGCAGGTCTGTTTACATATCCGTCGCTTATGGCGGCAGATATTCTGCTTTATCAGGCGGATTTAGTGCCGGTGGGAGAGGATCAAAGACAGCATCTTGAGCTTACACGTGACCTTGCTAACAGATTTAATAATCTTTACAGCGAAACATTTAAAATTCCCGAGGCTTATACTCCAAAGGTTGGAGCAAGAATAATGAGTCTTCAGGATCCGACTCAAAAGATGTCAAAATCCGACCCTAATGAAAATTCATATATTTTACTTCTTGACCCGATTGATAAGGCGGTTAAGAAGATAAAACGTGCAGTTACCGATTCTGAGGCTTGTGTAAAGCGAGGAGAGGGTAAGGATGGCGTTATGAATCTTATGAGCATCTATTCCGCAGCTACAAATAAGAGCTTTGATGAAATAGAGCTTGAATTTGAGGGTAAGGGTTACGGAGATTTTAAAGCAGCGGTAGCTGAGGCGGTTGCATATACCTTGAAGCCTATTCAGGAGCGTTATAATGACCTTATGAAGAATAAGGATTATCTTGAAGAGGTTTATAAGGAAAGTGCGGCTCGTGCCTCTTATGTTGCGAATAAAACTCTTTCAAAGGTGTACAGAAAGGTTGGCTTTGTTCAGCCGTAATAAGCAATGTATATCTTAAATTCAGTTATACAAATGAAAAAATAATTAGAAAAGGCATGGTTATATATGGCTATAGATAATAATATTTTTGTGTTTTTAGCACTTATAGTTGCATTTTTGATTTCGTTCTCTGCAACACCGATGGTAATTGCACTTGCACCGAAGATTAATGCAATAGATGTTCCGAAAGACAGCAGACGAGTTCATAAAAAGCCTATTCCGAGAATAGGCGGTCTTGCGATTTTTTACGGATTTATAATCAGTGTTATGTGCTTTGCGGTTATGGAACGTGAAGTTATGGGAATTCTGATTGGAGCAGTTATAATAGTTACAGTCGGAGTTATTGACGATATAGTCGAGCTTAATGCAAAGGTAAAATTACTGTTTCAGATTCTCGTTGCGGGAATAGTGGTATATTTCGGAGTAAGGATTGAAAATGTAGCAAATCCGCTTGCAACGTGGATAGGAACGCCATATATAAATTTAGGCTGGGCGTCTATACCGCTTACTATGATTTGGATAATCGGTGTTACAAATGCAGTAAATCTCATAGACGGACTTGACGGACTTGCGGTTGGTGTTTCGTCGATTTCGTCAATGACAGTGCTTGCGCTTATGCTTATTTCGCAGAATCCGAATGTTGCGGTTCTTACTGCGGCGGTTGCCGGTGCCGGCTTTGGATTTTTGCCGTATAACTTTAATCCGGCAAAGATATTTATGGGAGATACAGGTTCAACATTTTTAGGATATATACTTGCGTGTATATCGGTACTCGGACTTCTTAAAATGTATGCGCTTATTTCGTTTGCAGTGCCGCTTTTAATACTCGGACTTCCGATATTTGATACATTATTTGCAATTATAAGACGTGCGCTCACAGGCAAGCCTATTATGGCTCCGGACAGAGGACATCTTCATCACAGACTTCTTGATATGGGATTTTCTCAAAGACAGACTGTATTGATACTTTATACAATGACAGCGGTTCTATGTATGACAGCGGTTGTAATGTCATTAAGGGGTGCAATGCGCGGACTTATTCTTATTTTAGCGGTGCTTGGAATAATTCTTGTTTCGGCAGTTGTTATGGATAGTAAAGTTAAGAATAATGAAGGATTGGATTCCGAATCAAATTCGGAGTACGAATTAAAAAAGATTGAAAGCAGTTCTGAGAGTGATAAATAATAAAAATCGGTTCTTTGTAAGCCTTGAGCCTTAATTAAAATAGATTGAAATTCAGAGGACTTAATAATGAAAATCATATATAAGGACACACACGATTTCAGCAAAAAAGAATTGCAGGAGCTGTTTTTATCGGTTGAATGGTCATCAGGTCATTATCCCGACAAATTGGTTGTTGCTATGAAAAATTTTAAAACTGTATATACAGCGTGGGATAACGATAAGCTTATTGGACTCATATGTGCTATGAATGATGGAATTATGACTGCATATATTCACTATTTGCTGGTTAATCCGTCTTATCAAAATTTAGGCATAGGAAAACAGCTTGTAAAAAAAATGAAAGATAAATATAAAGATTATTTGCGAGTTGTTATTGTTGCTTATGATGATGAAATAGGTTTTTATCAATCCTGTGGATTTAAAAAAGCAGATGATGCGAGTCCGATGTTTATAACTACATTGTGGACATAATTCGAGTTTGTTACAGAGCTGACAGAACATAAAATCTAAATTCAGGATAATGTCAGAGGTGCATATGATAAAGATAAATCGGAATTTGTGGAGGTAAAATAATGTGGACAGAATTAGATACAATAGGAGCAACAGGTAGTGAAAATGGATCAATACTCGCAGATGAAGAATATAACAATACCTGCAGAATAACCTTGGAAAAATGCGAGCAATACTATGCAATTACCTGTGGCGTATATGGAGGAATGGTACATACTACTTTTTCGGATATCAATCATCATCAAGAACTGTATAATGCAATGAAAAAAGACTTACAGGAATTTATTGATAAAGAAACATCATATGACGAAGAACTTGATTTTTATGAAATGTTTACTACAAAATACTAATGCTAACTTCCAATTTGTTGTAATTGTTCATTATCATACAAGGATAACAAAGTTTAAAAAATACGAGCTTTAGGATAAAAAGAGGGGGAAGGATAAAGAATGAGCAAAATAAAAGTTATGACAATATTCGGAACAAGACCGGAGGCTATAAAGATGGCGCCGCTTGTAAAGGAGCTTGAAGCAAATTCGGACAAGATAGAATCAATCGTATGCGTGACGGCACAGCATAGACAGATGCTTGATCAGGTTCTTGAGATATTTGATATAAAGCCGGATTATGACCTTAATATTATGAAGGACAGACAGACGCTTATCGGAATTACAACAAGAGCTCTTGAGGGTCTTGATGAGGTTATGAAAGAGGCGAAACCGGATATAGTTTTGGTTCACGGTGACACATCTACTACATTTGTAGGAAGCCTTGCGGCATTTTATAACCAAATAAAGGTCGGTCATGTTGAGGCAGGACTAAGAACCTATGATAAATATTCACCATACCCTGAGGAAATGAACAGACGTCTTACAGGTGCTATAGCTGATATACATTTTTCTCCGACTGTTAAGAATAAGAATAATCTTCTTAAGGAGAATATAGCGGAAAAGGACATATACATTACAGGAAATACTGTAATTGACGCACTTAAGACTACAGTTAGAGATGATTATAAGTTCAAGGATGAAGTACTTAAGGCAATGGATTGGGATAGTAAAAAGGTAATAGTGATGACTGCACACAGAAGAGAAAACTTAGGTGAGCCGCTTAAAAATATCTGCCGTGCAGTTCGCACTATAGTAGAGAGATTTGACGATGTCGAAGTAGTATATCCGGTTCATTTAAATCCGGCAGTTCGTGAGGTGGCTTTTGATATTTTAGGCGGACATGACAGAATTAAGCTTATAGACCCCGTTAATGCGGACGAGCTTCACAATGCAATTAAGAGGGGTTATATGGTAATGACCGATTCGGGCGGACTTCAGGAGGAGGCTCCGTCGCTTGGAAAGCCGGTCTTGGTGCTAAGAAATGAAACCGAACGTCCGGAGGCTGTTGAAGCAGGAACAGTTAAGGTTGCAGGTGTTGACGAGAATGCAATAGTCGAGCTTGCATCTCAGCTTATTACGGATAAGACAGAGTACGAAAAAATGGCTAAAGCGGTTAATCCTTACGGTGACGGTCTTGCATCTAAGCGAATTGTGGAAGCAATCCTAAGCTTTTTCAATGCTTAATCGGATAATACTCAATATGTACGATTGTAACAGCTAAAAATGATAGTGTGGCAGCGGGTAGGGTCAAGGGACGTTCTGTTTCTTGACCCTAATCATTGTTGTATACTCCAAACTGTCAGAAAGGATGATTTGAATGGAATTTTTTGATATACTTAATGAGGACGGCAGTAAAAGCGGAATTAAGAAAGAGAGGAATGCCGTTCATAAGGACGGAGATTTACACGCAAGCGTTCATATATGGATAATTCGCAGGTTTGACGGGGTTAAAAAGGTCTTGCTTCAGAAAAGAGCAATGGATAAGGATTCATATCCGGGCTGTCTTGATGCCTCATGCACCGGACATATAGATGCAGGCGAGGAAATCAGCACGGCGGCGGTTCGTGAGCTTTCGGAGGAGCTTAATATTAAAGCGGATTTTTCGGATTTTATATTTATAACTCAGTTTCACGTTAATGAAAGAAATGTATTTCATAATGATGAGGTTTTTATAAATAATGAAATCAATAACGTATTCATTTTAAGTGATAAAATAAGCGTTGATGAATTAAAGGCACAGGAAAGCGAAATCGATGAGCTTTTATGGGCTGACAGCGAAACCGTTCGCTCAGAGCTTGAGAATAATTTCCCTGAAAATAAATATTGCATTGATTTAAATGAGTTTAATACTGTTATGAAATTCTATGAGGATAATATTAAAGATGAGTAAATGATTAGTTCATAATATTTAAAAACATATTGACAAATTTCTATATGTAGTATATAATTAATATATAGATAAACTTCTATATGATGAGTCGGGAGTAAAATATGAAAAACAGATATACAGAAACAGCAGAAATTTTTAAGGCTTTTTGTGATGAAAACAGAATAAGAATACTTGAAATGCTTAAGACAGGTGAGAAATGCGGATGTAAGCTCCTTGAGGAATTGAATGTTACACAGCCTACGCTCTCACATCATATGAAAATTCTTTGCGATTCGGGAATTGTTGAAGGGCGTAAAGAGGGGAAATGGATGCATTATAAGATTTCAATGGACGGAAGAAATACAGCGTTGAAATTGCTTAAAGAAATTACAGAAGAAAACGATATTTGTACAGATAAATGCTGCGAATAATAAAGCCATTGTCGTTGTATGCAGATGGCTTTAAATAAAATAGAATATATAGATATATTTCGATATATTTATGTTTAGGAGGTTTTTGATATGGAAGTATTAAAGATATCTTGGGACTTCTTTCAAAATGAAGTTTTAGGTATGGCATGGCTTAATCGTCTAATAGGTA
>CAMCUJ010000065.1 GCA_945878965.1 uncultured Clostridia bacterium | reverse complement strand
ATTCCCATATTTTCTTAGGGTCAACCTCAAATTCCTTAAGAAGATAATGAACAAGTTCCTCGGACTGTTTTTCTGTTCCGACTATCGGACTTACCTCTGTTTCTATATCCGCACGTATCATATGTATTGACGGAGCACTTGCTCTTAGACGTACACCAAAACGGCTGCCCTGTTTAACAATTTCAGGCTCTTCAAGGGTTAATTCATCAATAGTAGGCGAAACTATTCCGTAACCCTTTCGTCTTACCTCGTCAAGTGCATAGGCTACCTTGTCATATTCATACTTGATATGAGAAAGCTCCTTTAAAAGATTTATCAATTCTGATTCACTTTCTATCTCAAAGCCGGATTTTTCGCATATAACTTTGTAGAACAGTTTTTTCGGAGTCTGAACATTAAGTCGTACCGTTCCCTCACCGAGATTGATTTTTGAAACTGTTACATCGTCTATTAATTCGCATTGCTTTATGGCATTTGCAAATGTTTTTGCCTCGGTTAGCTTGAAAAGATTTTCAGAGCATTCAAATATTTTATCACGTATTCCCTTTGAAAACGGATGTGATTCCTCAAGTGAGTCTATCCATGACGGCAGCTCAATAGCAAGCTCTTTTATAGGAAATTCAAATAATATATTTTCAATTATTGAATTTACATCATTTAAGCTTAGATTCATACAGTTTATAGGAAGAACGGTTACTCCGTATTTCTCCTGCATTTCCGCAGCCATATTTTCGGCTGATGCGGAATAAGGATTTATAGTATTCATAATTACAATGAATGGTTTGTTTATAGCCTTAAGCTCGGAAATCACTCTTTCCTCCGCCTCAATATAGTCATCTCGTTCAAAGTCGGTAATTGTTCCGTCGGTTGTAATTACAATTCCAATGGTAGAATGCTCATTTATGACCTTCTTAGTTCCTATTTCTGCTGCATCCGAAAACGGCATTGGTGACTCTGACCATGGTGTAACAACCATTCTCGGCGAATTTTCTTCAATGTATCCAAGGGATGGATTGATTATGTAGCCCACACAGTCTATCATTCTTACACTTAAGTTTAAATTATCATCAAGACTTATGTCAACTGCCTCGTTTGGAATAAATTTAGGCTCGGTTGTCATAATCATCTTTCCTGCGGCACTTTGCGGAAGTTCGTCCATCGCCCGCTCCCTTTTATGCTCATTTTCTATATTAGGAATTACAAGTAGATCCATAAACTGTTTGATAAAAGTTGATTTTCCGGTTCTCACAGGACCTACAACGCCGATATAGATATCGCCGTCTGTACGTTCTGCAATATCGTTATAAATATTCATAGCTTATCTCCATTCCGCAGTAGGTTTACTGCTTTTTTAATATTTCTCTGAAATTTTGAGCCTTAAATTTAAGAGAGTTAATTTGCTTGTTAATATATATTTTGAGGTTGTATATTTTATTACAAAAAAATTATAACTAAATCAAGATGTCCCCCGCCTCTAAAGGCGGTGGGTTCCACTTGATTTTTTCGGTGGGAGTACCTTTTTCCCACCGAAAACGTTGAATAACGGCGCTCTGCGCCTTATTGAATTGAGGAACATAAATCTTATATTATATAGTGAAAATGCACAAAAATGCACTCATTTTATCCTTTATTATTGACATATGTATAAAAATATGATATTATAAACTAAAAAGAATAATAATATAATATATATTTTTAAATGTATCTTAATTAGAATAATAACACTTGATTAATACTTTGTATCTTATCAAAATTAATGTTTTAAAATTCTATATTTTACAGTGCTCATTTTATATTTAGTGTAAATTTTGTATTATATTATTATGAAGGGATGGGAAAATTATGAAATATAAAATGCTTATAAACGGACAAAAAAATGCATTTGCAAAGGAATTTTTTCAGCAAAGTAAATACTGCTTTGAATGTTTAATTACATCTACTTATATAGATGATATAATTGCACATTTTAAACTTTTTCAGCCGGATGCATATATTTGTTTCATTGACACAATAGATGGCGAAATTATAAATCAGATTTATAAATTACGAGAGGATGGAGTTAGTAAAGAAACAAGAATAATTATTATTTTACATAATGATATAGCGGTATTGTTTGAAAAATTGCATCCGAGCATTGCGGATTTAACAATAAAGCGTCCTATTTCTCCGGATAATATGATATTGAAAATCATAAGATTTTTCGATAGCATTGAGGAACTTAAAGAAAGCGGGCTGCAAAGTGCTTTGCAGGAAAAAATAAATGAAACTGAGAGTGAGATTGAAATTGAAAATAAAACAGAAGAGAAAAAATCTATTCTTATAGTGGACGATGACCGTAATGTATTAAAAATGCTTAAATCTGCTTTAGGTGAGGCTTATAATATTACGACAATGGCTAATGGAATACTGGTAGAAAAGTTCTTTGAAACAAAAACGGCGGATCTTATTATTTTAGACTATGAAATGCCGATAGAAACAGGAGCTGAGATTTTTAGAAAGCTGAAGAAGAATGAAAAGACCAAAAATATACCTGTGTGCTTTTTGACCGGTGTTAATGATGCCGAGAAAATTCGTGAAATTTTGCTTTTAAAGCCGCACGGATATCTGCTTAAGCCAATTAATATGGAAATGCTGTTATCAACGATAAGTAATTTGATAGATTGATATGGGTGATGTTATGGAAGATAAATTATATTTAACTGATTTAATTGATGTTGAGGTATTACAGAGAATTCAGGACTCTTTCTCTGAAATGACCGGAATGGCAGCTCTTACTGCCGACAGTACAGGTTTTGCGGTAACAAAGGGTTCTAATTTTACTGATTTTTGCAACAGGTATACCAGAAAGTCGGAGCTTGGAGAAAAAAGATGTATGCAATGCGATAAAAAAGGTGCGGAAATAACCCTTAAAAACGGTGAACCTTGTTCCTATTATTGTCATGCGGGCTTAGTAGATTTTGCAGCGCCTATTATGGCTAACGGCAGTATGGTGGGCAGCTTTATAGGAGGACAAATTTTAACGACACCTCCCGATTTTGAAAAAATCAGAAGAATAGCCTTAGAGCTTGGAATTGATCCGGATGAATACGTTGAGGCTATAAAGCGTATAAAAGTAATTGACAAAGAAACAGTTGATAAGGCTGCACGTTTTCTATATGTAGTTTCTGATGTTCTTTCAAATATTGCGTATAAAAGCTACGAGCTGTACAAGAGTAATATTGAAATTGAAAAAGCCGCAAATATGAAAAGTGATTTTCTTGCCAATATGAGTCATGAGATAAGAACTCCTATGAATGCGGTCCTTGGAATGGTTGATTTGGCATTGAGAGAGGAAATGTCACCGGCTGCAAGAGAATTTATGATGCAGATAAAAGCTTCCGGAAAAAATCTGCTTGTTATTATTAATGATATTCTTGATTTTTCAAAAATTGAATCAGGTAAAATGGATATAATTAAAGTTACATATGAGCCGTTGTCACTTGTGAATGATTTGGCTAATGTTGTGAACAGTCGTATCGGAAACAAAAAAATAGAATTTACTATGGATATATCTCCTGATATACCTAAAAATCTTTTTGGCGATAATGTAAGAATTCATCAGATTATGTTAAATCTTTTAACAAATGCGGTTAAATTCACAAATGAAGGTGAGGTTCATCTCAAAATAGAATGCTGTAATAAAGATGAGGATACCACTGTAATGAAGGTGTCTATCAAAGATACGGGAATCGGAATAAAAGAGGAGAACTTTAAAAAACTGTTCAATTCATTTCAACAGGTTGACAGTAAAAGAAACAGAAATATTGAAGGCACCGGTCTGGGACTTGCTATTACTAAGCAGTTGCTTACATTGATGCACGGAGAAATCTCGCTTGAAAGTGAATATAATAAAGGAAGTACATTCTTTTTTGAACTGCCTCAGAAAGTAATAGATGCAGCTCCGTCTATTCCTAAGCTTAAAAAAGATGTTTTTACAGGTATATTTGTTGAGAATATTTATGTTAAAAAACAGATTATAAAGGATTTAGACAGAATAGGTTCAAGCTATATTATTTTAGACAATAATAATATCTTAGAAAAAACAGCTGACTGCGATTATATTCTTGTGGAGAAAACGTTATTTTCAAAGGACATAGAGAATTTTTTTGCAAATAACATGAATAAGCAGTGTATTGTGATTGCAAACTATGACAGCAAAAATGATATTGATTTACCTAATGTAAGAGTTATCCGAAAGCCTGTTTATTCGCTTAATCTTTTTAATGCACTGGGAATAAGCAATGTTTCGATAGTCGAAAACAACAGCGGTTCAGGATTTACATTTACAGCTCCGGAGGCTTATGTGCTTGTTGTTGATGACAATTCGGTAAATCTTACGGTAACCAAAGGACTTATAGAGCCTTTAAAGATGAATGTTGATGTTGTTGAAAGTGCTAAAGAGGCAATTAAAAAAGCTGAACGGATTAAATATGATATTATATTTATGGATCATATGATGCCTGAAATAGATGGTGTTGAAGCGACTCATATGATTCGTGAAATGATACCGGGATATGAAAATGTTCCTATTATAGCGTTAACTGCTAATGCGTTGAGCGGAGCAAAAGAGATGTTTTTAAGAGAAGGCTTAAACGGTTTTGTTGCAAAGCCTATTGAGTTAAAAGAAATAATCTCAAAGATAAGAAAATGGCTGCCGCCTGAAAAAATTATTCCGATTGATAAGGAAAATATGCCAAAGAATAATAACAAGGCAGAAGAAATCACAATTGATATTCCGGAGTTAAATGTTAAGTCGGCGTTAGAAATGCTTGGCAGTAAGGAATTGTTTATGACGGTTCTTAAAGAATATTATTCTTCGATAGATAAAAAAGCTGCGTCAATATTGGGTCATAAGCAGGCTCAGCAATGGAGAGAATACACTATTGAGGTACACGCACTTAAGAGTATATCCAAACAAATCGGTGCTGATTTTGTTTCAAAGCTGGCGGCAGAGATGGAGAAGGCGGGAAATGAAGGCAATATTGAATTGATTAATCAGAGAACCGATGAATTGATAGCTGAATACTGTAAATATAAAGAAATCCTTAGCCCTATTTTTGCATCGGAAAATAAGGATGAAGAGAAAAAGACGGCAAATTCCGATGACGTTTTATATATGCTTGAGCAAATGCAGGAGGCTCTTGACAATTTTGATACATTGCAAATAGATGAAGTTGTTGATGAAATGTCAAAATATACATATAATGAGCAGCAAAATGAATATTTCTTAAAACTCAAAGATTTAGCCAAGTCGAGTGATATTGACGGATGCGGCAGTGTTGTTGAAGAATGGGAAATAGTCTGCAATAATATTACTTTGAATAACAAAATAAAGGCAGGTACCCCGTTGAAAATTTCCGGGGTATTTGTTTTTATGCAGAGTTAAAAAGGCGGTTTTTTACTATTGGATTAATATACCTTAAAAGAAAAATATGGAACGTTTTATTAAAAAATCTTTTTATACTCTTTACAAATGAGAGTTAATTTGATAAAATAAAAGTGATGTATTAAAAGTTATTATAGAATTTAAAACTTAATAATATAACAGATTGGAGATAGGATACAAATGAAAGCAGTAGTTACAGTAACCGGAATAGACAAAGTTGGAATAATTGCAGAGGTCAGCACATTTTTATCAAAAGCCGGTCTTAATATACTTGATATTAATCAGACAATTATGCAAAATATATTTACAATGGTAATGCTTGTCGATATTTCTAAGGTGAATATGGAATTTTCTGATGTCAGTGACGGACTTTTGGAGCTTGGCAAGAAAATAGGCGTTGATATAAGAATACAGCATGAGGATATATTTAATTCAATGCACAGAATTTAAGCTGTTTAAATATTTAGATTACATATGGGTACTGAAATGGAGAGATACAGATGATAAATACTCAGGAAATACTTGAAACCATAAAAATGATAGATGACGAGCATTTGGATATCCGAACAATAACAATGGGCATTTCGTTGCTTGATTGTGCCGATTCATCGGTTGAAAAGGCTTGTACAAAAATTTATGATAAGATAACTAAATATGCAGGCAATCTTGTAAAGACAGGTGAGGATATAAGCCGTCAATACGGAATACCGATTATAAATAAGAGAATTTCTGTAACACCTATTGCACATATTGCCGGAGCAAGTGATACCGATAACTATCTCAAGTTTGCACAGGCTCTTGACAGAGCGGCTGAGGAAACAGGGGTAAACTTTATCGGCGGTTTTTCTGCGCTTGTTCAGAAGGGCTATTCAAAGGGTGATGAAATACTTATAAAATCAATACCTGAGGTAATGAAGAATACAGAAAAGGTTTGCTCGTCCGTATGTGTTGCCGGCACAAAGGCAGGAATAAATATGGACGCAGTTAAGCAGATGGGACAGGTTATAAAGAAAACTGCGGAGATTACGGGCGACAATAGTTCAATGGGCTGTGCAAAGCTTGTTGTTTTTGCGAATGCGGTTGAGGACAACCCGTTTATGGCAGGAGCATTCCACGGTGTCGGAGAGGGCGACTGCGTTATAAATGTTGGCGTAAGCGGTCCCGGAGTTGTAAAATCAGCACTTGAAAAGGTTAAGGGTGCGGATTTTGGAGTTGTTGCCAATACGGTTAAGAAGACGGCATTTAAGATTACAAGAATGGGTCAGCTTGTTGCACAGGAGGCTTCAAGACGTCTGAATGTGCCTTTCGGAATTGTGGATTTATCTCTTGCACCTACTCCGGAGATTGGCGACAGCGTTGCTTACATACTTGAGGAAATGGGACTTGAAAAGTGCGGAACTCACGGAACGACTGCGGCTTTGGCACTTCTTAATGATGCGGTTAAAAAGGGCGGAGTTATGGCATCCGGTTATGTCGGCGGTTTAAGCGGAGCATTTATTCCTGTAAGTGAGGATGCCGGAATGATTGCGGCAGCGAAAAGCGGTTCGCTTACTCTTGACAAGCTTGAAGCAATGACCTGTGTATGCTCGGTCGGACTTGATATGATTGCTATTCCGGGAGATACTACAGCTGAAACAATTTCGGCTATAATTGCAGATGAAATGGCGATTGGTGTTATTAATCAAAAGACTACCGCTGTAAGAATTATACCGGCTGTAGGTTCTAAAGTCGGAGATATGGTTCAGTTCGGAGGACTTTTGGGCGAGGCTCCGGTTATGCCTGTTCACGGCTACAGCAGTGCTGAGTTTATAAACAGAGGCGGAAGAATTCCGGCTCCTATTCATAGCTTGAAAAATTAATATTCGGTGACGGACAATTAAAGACAAAAGGAAAAATATTTTCAATATTTTCAATAAGGCGCAGAGCGCCGTTATTCAACGTTTTCGGTGGGGGATTGTACTCCCGCCGAAAAAATCAAGTGGAACCCGCCGCCTTTAGAGGCGGGGGACATCTTGATTTAGTTATATAGTAAGAGGTATTTTGTATTTTAAAGATTGAAAGGCAGTGCTAAGGTAT
>CAMCUJ010000064.1 GCA_945878965.1 uncultured Clostridia bacterium | reverse complement strand
AAATAAAGGTGGATTTTCCTCTTGAAAAAGACAGTATGATGAGAATGGAGAAAAAGAAAAGCTAAAATCAAAGCGAATTATATATTAAAAAAATATCAACATTAAATAAACTAAAAAATAGGAGGCAAAAAAAGAAATGAGAATACTTAAAAAACTATGTGCTGCTTTTGCGGCAGTTACGGTTCTTGCGTCTTGCATAACGGTCTCGGTTTCTGCAAAGACATTTACTGATGTAACCGCTGAGGCTAAATATTCTCTTGCGGTTGATGTATTAAGTAATCTTAATATTATAAACGGTTATGAGGATGGTTCGTTTAAGCCGAGTGCTAATGTTACAAGAGCGGAGTTTACAGCAATGCTTATGAGAACAAGAGGTCTTGAGGGCGTAGGTTCTTCATCGCTTGAGGATCCGCCTTTCCCTGACGTTACTTCATCGGATGTATCATGGGCGATAGGCAATATAAGAACGGCACACAGTAAAGGCATTATAAACGGTTATGATGACGGTACATTTAAACCAAATAACAATGTGCTTTATGAAGAAGCCGTAAAGATGATAGTTTGTGCTATGGGTTATGCAGACTTCCAGCCGGAGGGAAATGAGTGGTATTCTAAGTACATAAATTCAGCGAACTATATGGGAATTCTTAAGAACGCAGAGGGAAGCATAGGGACTTATGCCACACGTTCATGCATTGCCCAGCTTTTATATGATTGTCTTGAGGTTAAGCTTGCTGAAAGCAATCAGATAACTGATAAGACAATTCTTAATAATGATTTGCAGATAATAAAAAATACAGGTAAAATTTCATCAAATTCGGTTACAAGCCTTACATCGCCTGATGTAACTACACGAGATGGCGAAATTAAGATTTATGCAAAAGATGCAGACAAGACTGAATACGAAACTTATACATATAAGACGGATAACGCTAAGCAGTATGAGAATATGCTTGGACAGGAAGTAACATTCTATTATACTTATGACAGAAACTCAGACACGAGAACAATTAAGTTTATATCACTTGCAAAGGGAACAAGACTTCAGCTTAAGGCGAGTGATATAGAAAACGAATCTTGTACGAATAATTCTATCAAGTATTATAAGGATTCTTCATCAAGTGCAACAGCTACTGCGGCTATTGATTCAAACAGTATAGTAATTTACAACGGAAAGCTTTACGGAAATACTGATACAGACAGCAGATTTGATGTTTCTATGCTTCCGGTAATAGGAAATGTAGAGCTTCTTGATTCGGATTCAAGCGGAACATATGATGTAATATTTATTGAAAAGTATGAGCCGTATGTTGTATCTACGGTTACTCGTTCTACATATACAATTGTTGATGATGTTACAAAGTCAGCTTCTTCATCAAACAGAACAGTGGTTCTTGATGTTGATAATGTTGACGGAGAAATGAAGATAGTTGACAAAGACGGAAAGAATGTTGCATTCAGCAATATTTCAAAGTGGGATGTAGTATGCGTTAAGAGAAGTAATCCAAACAGCGGTACTCTTCTTACAACAGCAGTTGTAGTTGATACTAAGGATGCTGTAACAGGTAAGATTACTTCTATTAAAAAAGGTGACAGCATAACTGTAAACGGAAATACATATAAATATTCACCGGCTGCACCTTGGATGAATTCAAGCAGTGATGCATCCGACCTTAAAGAACCTTCTTTATCTGACAGCGGAACATTTTATCTTGATATAAATAATGAAGTTATAGCATACGATAAAACAGAAACTGCTTCAAATCAGATGTACGGTTATATAATGGGTGCAGGATATGATGACGGCGGAGTTAATGATGAAACACTTCAGCTTAACATACTTACACAAAGCGGAACAAAGGTTATATATGATGCATATGACAAGACAAAATTAAACGGTGAAACATATAAAAATCTTGAAGAGCTTTATAATGAACTTGCAAATGCAGCAATTTACCAGAATACTGATGAGGGAAGCACTAATACATCACATACGCAGGTTATAAAGTTTACAACAAAAACGTATCAGGGAAAGACTGTTCTTGATGAAATCTTAACAGCGGAAAATATAAATTCAGGTCGTGAAGTTACATCGGATTCGCTTACAATGCTTAGCACAGTAAACGCATCTACGGCGCTTAAGTATACATCGTCAAACAAACAGCTTACCGGAAACGGCGTAACAATAAATTTGAGCGGTGCGACAATATTCTCTGTTCCATCTGCAAGAAATAAAACATCGGATTATAGAAAAGGTTCAACATCTGATTTCAAGAACGGAAATATGTATTATGTTGAAGTATTTGATGTAGCAGCAAGCAGAGCTGCTAAGGTTGTAGTTCTTTACGGTGCAGATGCCACTAAGGAGGTAGATGCGGAAACTCCGGCTTATGTGGTTGAAGAAGTGACTTCTATGGAGAATCCTGACCATGATAACGATGTAATGGTTAAGGTAAACGGTATGAACGGAAAGTCTAAGTTTGAAGTATGGGCATCACCTGATTGCGAAAGTATTATTTCAGATCTTAAGAAAGGTGATATAGTAAGATTTGGAACTGATAATGATGGTTTTGCAACTCTTAAGAATGATGATATCCTTTGGAGAAGCGGAATGAAACCATATTATGAAACCGATGATACTACACCGGCAGATGTTAATGAATATGATTCGGATTTCAAAGTTATATACGGAAGTGTATTTTCAGCCGACAGCGATTATATAGTTGTAGCTCCTGAATTTATCGGAACAGATGAATATTCGGGCAATGCCGATGAATTAAGTATTATGACTTCAAGCTTCAGCGGAGCGAGAATATTAAGCTATGATACCGAAAATTCCGAAATAGAATTTACAGATATGTCAAATGACGGTATTGAAGATGTTGCAGCTTCACTTGATGTTTATAACGGAGATACAGAGCCGTCTGAAGTATTTGTTTATATGGCAAAGGGCAAAGTTAAGTTATTTGTAATTATTGAATAAACTTAATTATAATTTTAAATTTATAAATCTTAATCCGAATGTCCGTTTTGGACATTCGGAGACAGATTTATTTATAATATACTAAATTGTTGCCTTATATATTTATAGGACTACAATTTAGTATATTAGATAAATTAACCTTATAATACATAATTGTCTAATGTTTACAACTAAATCGAGTTCTCCCCCGCCTAAGAGGCAGCGGGTTCCACTTGATTTTTTCGGCGGGAGTACCTTTTTCCCACCGAAAACGTTGAATAACGGCGCTCTGCGCCTTATTGAAATAGATATTGTGTTTATTATGAAGGCGGGAGTGTGATTTTGTGCCAAAGTTTAAGTGTAGTACATTACTTGGAGTAATTTTGATATTAGTTGTTGTAGTTGTCAATTCTTTTGTGGGTGTATATTACATTAAGGAGTCAGTAAATACGTATCTTTCAAATACAGAAGAGCAGCTTTCTTCGCTTATTGTAAGCCGCAGTGCAGCAATTGAGAATTTTTTTGCTTCGCAGATTGATGTTAGCAAGAATATTGCGAATTCAAATATTTTAAAGGATTACCTAACTAATATTAAAAGCGGTAATATAAATGACAACATTAATTCAAGTTATGCTGAGGAGATTGTTAATCTCAGCATTGATGAGAAGAAATTAGAATACAGCGAAAATGTTTATATTACAGATGAAAACAATGTGGTTGTCCTTTCAAATATTAATAATCTTATAGGCAAAAAAACAGATATAAATTTTAAGGATTATATTAAAAATACCGATGAAGCAGGTGTTTCAAGAATAATAAGCGATAAATATATAAATTCGGGAAATGCAAGTATAATGTTCTACGCTCCTATTAAGCTTGATGACGGAACGATGTATTATTATTATAAAGCAATCGACAGAGATTTTCTTGCGGCACAGATAACAGATTTTTCTCTCTTTGATAAAGGCTTTATATGTATTGTTGATGAATATGGAGATGTACTTCCGGGAATTAGCTTTGATACCGTTCAGGATCTTGATATTTTATGCAAGGGAATGGAGATGTATTTGCTTTCGGGCAGCAATACTATTGTGAAATCAGTACGTGAGAACGGCAGTTTTAAATATTCCAACAACACTGTTCGTCATACAGCGTATTATTCTACAATTATGAATGCTAATATGACTTATGTTATATCTATTCCAACCAAAACTCTTGATGCTATGCAAAATGGTCTGATATCAAGATTTAATATTGCAATGATAATAATTACAATATTATTGATATTCTTAGTTATGTTATTAATTAGCAATATAATAGAAAAGCCTATTCTTGAAATAAACAGAACAATAGACAGAATACTTAAAAATAAACAGTATGAAAGAGTTTTAAAAGGTAATACCTCGTCCGAGATGTCACAGCTTTCAATAGGAATTAATCAGCTTGTATCAAAGTTTAGAGCAGAGATAGAGGAGTTATCATCTTTTAGGGAAAGATATAGAGTTATAAGTGAAAATTCAAAGGATATAACCTTTGAATGGAATCTTACAACAGGATATTTGTACTATTCAAACGAATGGGAAAAGCGTTTTTCGGGTGCATACCCAAAAACCGATTTACTTAAGGCATTTTTAGACCTTGATTATGTGCATCCTAATGACCTTGAAATAGTTGAAAAGAGTATTTCTATTATGAAATCGGGAACGGATACTCAGACAGAGTTCAGAATAAAGGATGCGTCAAGAGAATATAAATGGCTGCTTACAAGAACTACTACAATAAAGGATTCGGATGGTAAGCCTGAGAAGGTAGTCGGAATTATGATTGATATAAATAAGCTTAAGACTTCACAGATAGAGTTTATGAATAAGGCTATGTATGACAGACTTACAGGACTCTATAATATGGAAAGCTTTGAATTTAAGATTGCCGATGAGCTTGAAACCTGCAAGGCATCCGGAATTGAGATGGGTGTTGTGTTTATTGATATAGATGACTTTAAGCACTTTAACGATGAATACGGACACGAAGTGGGAAATGAAGTTTTGATATATGTAGCAAATACTCTGTCTGAAATTGCAGTGCCAAATAACGGCTTTGCGGCAAGATTCGGCGGAGATGAATTCTTAATGTGCATTAAGGGTGTAGATATTGAAAAGAAGATAGTAAGCCTTGCGGAGCAGTTCTTGGAAAGTGTACACGAGCTTGACAGTGAGCTCCTTAATAAAAAACTTTCTATTTCGTGCAGTATCGGTATATCAATGTATCCGCGTGACGCTCAAACTGCAAAAGATTTGGTTAAGAAATCAGATGCGGCAATGTATAAGATTAAGCGTGACGGAAAAGACGGCGTTGTATTGTTTGATGAAAATATGATGAAATAAAAAGTTAGAGGAAATATTACTATTATAAATAATTTATAAATAATTATTATATATTAAATTGTGCAAATTGACCAATTGGCATTGTATATGTTAAATATGTTTTGTAAAAATTTAAAAAAAGACTTGCAATTTATAGCTGTATGTGCTATAATAAAAAAGTAATAAAAATAAATTTGGGAGAGGAGGAGAATATGATGCTACAGAAAATGATGAAGAAGATGCGCCGCAACAATAAGAAAGGTTTTACACTTATCGAGCTTATCGTTGTTATCGCTATTCTTGCTATATTAGCAGCTATTTTGGTTCCTTCAATGGTAGGTTACTTAAATAATGCTAAGACATCAACAGCTAATGCTAACGCACGTACTGTATATTCAGCAGCGTCTTCGGCAGCGGCAGCTTGTATCGCTTCGGGTCAGTCTATAGCTACGATTACAAATAAGAGTGTATCTGCACTTTCGACAGGAACTGCATTTGAGCAGCAGGTTGCAACTATGCTTGGAAGTACATTCCAAGGGTCTGTCACAGTAAATGTTGATGCTAATAAGAATATTACTGATACTGCTTGGACAGACGGAGCTGGTTCTAACGGTACATACACAGTTGGCGGCGGAGCAGGCGGTGCAGCTACACCGGCTCCTTCAAATTAATGTTTAGGTTTTAAAGTTTTAATGGGGATTTAAACGACTTTGAAGTTTTATGACCTTACATAAAAAGTGAGTTTAAGTTTTTAGTTAACCAATCAAAATCGTATCGAGGAATTTTCCCCGATACGATTTTTTCTCTTTTTATCACGGCGGCAACGAGCCGCCGCAAAGAAGTATTCTCGGTCGGCTTTGCCGACAGCGACAGCGGTCGCATGGTATATCATATCCTCCCATATAAAGGATAGCAATTGCTCTTACACGGGCGAACACAGTTCGCCCCTACACCTTAAAGAGTGTAAATATTAAGATGTTATAAGATACTACTGTCAGTATACCGAAAACTTATTACTCAAAATAGAATTAAAAATGTAAAAAAGTACTTGCGAATTTAATCATTTTATACTATAATATGAGTATAACCAAAACAAATATTTCCGTCCTTACATAGTTGGGGGATTTTAAAGCTTAAATGACGGAAAAAAGCACATTATTTTAAAGAATATTTATGGGAGGGAATAATGATGCTTAACAGAATAATAAAAAAATTAAAACATAATAAAAAAAGGGGATTCACCCTTATTGAACTTATGGTTATCATTGCTATTCTTGCCATGCTGACAGCTATTTTGATTCCGTCAATGATAGGTTACTTAAATAATGCAAAGAAGGCAACAGCCAATGCAAATGCCCGCACAATATATATAGCGGCAGCAGCTGCAATTACGGATTGTACGGCTTCGGGCAATGCCGGTTCAATAGCAAATATTACAAATTCAGAGGTATCCGCACTTAAGACAGGTTCTGAATTTGAGAAGAGGGTTGCGGTAATGCTTGGCGATACTTTTACGGGAAAAATCAGTGTAAATATTGAAAGCGGTAATATTACAAGTGCACAGTGGACGGATAATATTATGACCGGTTCATATACGGTTAATTAAACCAATGCCGTGATCTTGAGGTTGATTGAGGTGATGTTGGTAGGTGTCTAAGGTGCCTCATTATGCCTGCAGTGAGTCATCGTAATTAAGTATTCACGGTAGTATTCGCCGACTGCGTGAATTTATTCTTGACATATACAATATTATCTGATATAATAATTATAGATATAAATGATATAAGTAAATGTGCATAAGTACACTTGCACAACAAAACCCCGGACGGGCATCCGGGGTTTTGCTTTTTCAAGGCTGTTGTTACCTTACTTTTCTGTCCAGCCATTTGCAGATATAATGACTTATAACACCTGCCACAACAGAAATTATGAATGATATAAATAAATTTATCATAAGTACACCTTCACCTCCTTTCATTAGGTGGAGGAACCTTGGTAACAATATAATTATACATAATTATTTGAAAAATGTCAATTGTGTTAATATGCTGTCGGCTTGTTGCCGCTGTGGTCAAAATTTATATCATATAAGCACTTTTCCGTAAACACGAAGTGAGTCGTCCTCACCGATTTCTATATCGGAATATGCCTCGTTTACCGACTTTAAGTAAACTCCCT
>CAMCUJ010000063.1 GCA_945878965.1 uncultured Clostridia bacterium | reverse complement strand
CGCATCTTCCAAAGCTTCCGAATGTTATTTCCTTTATATTAACCATTGTAATAACCCCATTTCTTTTTTTGTTATAAATTTAACCCGCCTTTTTCAAGGCGGGAATTAAGCAATATAATTAATCAGCCTCAATTAAGCCGTAATTTCCGTCCTTTCTCTTATAAACAATATTTGTATCCATCGTTTCAGGATTCGAGAAAATAAAGAAATCATGTCCAAGCATATTCATCTGAAGTATTGCTTCTTCAACCATCATAGGCTTTGCTGAAAGCTTTTTGGTTTTTATAATGTTAAACTCCTCTTCTTCTACGTTTTCCTCAGAATTTTCTATCATAAGGTCAAAGTTCTCAAAAGATGCTTCTTTCATTTTCTTTGATAGCTTTGTTTTATTCTTTCTAATCTGTCTGTCAAGATTAGCCATACATTCATCGACAGCATCAAGTAAATCTCTGTTTCTGTCTTCTGCTCGGAAGAAAAATCCCTTATACTGAATTGTAATTTCTACAATTATATTTTCTTTCTGCTCCGAAACAACAATTCTGCAATCTGTTGAATCATCAAAAAACTTATCCAGCTTTCTGATTTTCTTGAGCATCATCTCTTTTCTCTCATCACTTAACTCAATTTTCTTACATAATACGTTATAGGTCATAAACTTTTCCTCCTTATCACACAACACAAGCTTTTGTGTTGTAGGGTTTACACTAATCGAGTAAATTAATACTCAATTATTTATATATATTATACAACATACTAATTTATTTTGCAAGTCTTTTTTATGAATTATTTATATTTTTTCCACGGCGGCATTGAACTGCCGTAATGATACATTTCCTTTCAGCTTTATCGCACATTTATCACACGCAAAATAAGAAAATATATAAAGTGTTGCCCCCGGTTTTATCAGATTGTTCGGCTTAAATGTCTTGTAACATGACAGCTTATATTAAC
Source organism: uncultured Clostridia bacterium (assembly GCA_945878965.1). Classification (GTDB taxonomy): domain Bacteria; phylum Bacillota; class Clostridia; order Monoglobales; family Monoglobaceae; genus CAMCUJ01. The sequence continues at coordinate 6,627 of CAMCUJ010000063.1, read as the reverse complement.
CGCAACAGGCATACCGGCAATGTGAGTCGGGAATGTTTCAATATTAACTCCAAGTGCAGTGGTAACTCCGCCAAAGCCCTGTGGACCTATATCAAGCTTGTTAATTCTATCCAAAAGTTCAGTTTCCATATTCGCATAATACTCATCAGGATTACTTTCATTTATATCACGAAGAAGTGCAGTTTTAGCAAGAAGTGCAGCTTTTTCAAAGGTTCCTCCTATTCCGACACCTACAACAAGCGGAGGACACGGATTTCCGCCACCCTTTTTAACGGTTTCAACTACAAAATCCATAACACCTTTTTCGCCCTCTGACGGCTTACACATTTTAATTGCACTCATATTCTCACTTCCGAAGCCTTTCGGTGCAATAGTAATCTTAATGTTTTCTCCGTCAACTATAGATGTATGTATTATTGCAGGTGTATTATCACCTGTGTTTCCTCGTCTTATAGGGTCTTTAACTACGGATTTGCGAAGATATCCGCTTTCATAACCCTGTCTTACTCCCTCATTTACAGCATCTTTCAGTCCCATTCCCGTTATATGAACATCTTGACCTATTTCTATAAATATAACTGCCATTCCTGTGTCCTGACATATAGGTGCCATTGTTTCCTTTGCAATATCGGCATTTTTTATTATATCGCCAAGAACGCTCTTTGCAATCTCGTTCTTCTCAGAATTATATCCGTTTTTTATTGCATTCTTTATATCGTCATTAAGTACACAGTTTGCCTCTATGCACATTTCTTTTATTACTTTTGTTATTTCTTCTGCCTTAATCTCTCTCATAATCATACTCCTAAATTTATGTGAATAATTAAAATTAATTTTAATATATACAGGGAGGGCTTATACACCCTCCCGTAATAACTTTAGATTTAGTTATAGAATACCCAGCTCTTAAACCATCTTAAGAACATATCTACATAAGACTGACTTACCTCTATACCGGTTATAACAGGATAGAACATTATGAACATTATCAGACATACAATGCAGAATGCAATAGTTATATACTTGAAATTCTTGTATTTATATTCAAGCTCACGTATCGCATATACAAGCATAATTATCATAAACGGTGTACTTGCAAAGTAATGATACATATATGTTGTACGTGATATTATCGTCCATGGTAAAAACTGTGCAAGTATTGCTACAATCAAGAACAAAACAGTTTTGCTCTTCTGCTTAATTCCGGATATAACCGTATAGAATATAGCAGCGAGTCCTGCCCAGTACAAAATAGGATTACCGAAAATCGAAATTGCTCCTACATTACCCTCAGAACGAAATTCCTTTCCAAGCTGATATGCCCAAAGCGGTTTCTTATCAAATATCCACTGCCACCATCTTGAACTGTACGGATGTGTCGATTTTAGAGTACCATGATAGTTAAGCATATACTTTTGATTTTTCCACATTGCTTCAAATGCATTTCCGTATCCGTCAACCATTGAGATTGGTATATATGATGCTGTATAAATTAAAAATGGAATAATCACGAAAAATCCCATGCACCACGCACATATTTTAAAGAAAAACTCTTTAAATTCGGATTTATTTTCTTTCGGTAATTTTCTATAAACAGCTATCATTATAAGAATAAACTCAATAAGCAATCCTGCTCCAGCATAAACACCTATCCACTTAGAAGAAACACCGAGTCCGAATGATATTCCGCTCATTATAAGCGGTATGATTATTGATTTCTTATTCCCCTTCTTTTTGAAGAACTTACCTTTATCCTCGGAAATAAAGTAGAGTGTTCTCCTTGCAAATGTGTACATAAAATAATACATTGCAATTATGAAGAATACAGGATAGGAATCAATTGTTCCCATTCGGGTAAGTGAGTAGTGCATAAAATCAACCGCAAACAAAAATGTTCCGATAGTTGCATATCTCGTTCTTCCGAATATTTTCTTTAAGAATATATAGAAAACAGGAAGCATTAAAACACCGAATAATGTTCCGGTAACTCTCCAGCCAAACGGCGTCATTCCGAAAATTGCAATTCCGACCGACATAATAAGCTTGCCAAGCGGCGGATGAGTTGTTTCATAATTCGTCATCAAATGTAAATGCTCATACGCAGTTCTTGGGTGATATATCTCATCAAAATACGTACTGTTCATATACGTGGAAGCAGTAGGTACATACTGCTGTTCATCAAATATTCCCGCATAATTAGATGAACCGTTTCCCGTAACAGATTTAATTCCTATAAGTTCTCCTTTTTCGTTTCTGAATCCCATTTCAAATATTCTGTAATCTGCATTCTCAGCAGTTGCTCTTAAATATTTAGCCCTTATAGGCTCAATATTTGATATCTCCCATCTGAAAACAGATTTAAGAGTTGCGGTTTCTCCAAATTTCTCCCAATTTAAGCCATCAAGCGAATACTCAACATCAAGATGCGGATTATCCTTAACCTTGCCTATTCCGTCATAATATGCAACAGTAGCTATAATTTCTTCATTGTTAAACTCTACAACAAAGCTATCTCCTGCCTTATCGGGTTTATAGAATGTCTGCGGAGCCGTTGTATCTCCAAGATTAGTAAACGCAACAACAGCATATATAAGTGTAATTGCCGCCATTATTATATAATCCCATTTAACCATTTTAGGTTCTTTCAGTATATCTCTGTTTTCCTTACGATTATATCGTATACCAAGAAAATTTCCTCTTGCCTCAAGTCTTTTTAACTTCTGAGCTCCTGTTTCCTGTATCTCATTATCATCTTGCTTTTTAAGACAGGTCTTATATACCAAGACAATACCGGTGATTATTAATAAAAGCTGAGCTATAGCTATAGGTACTATCCAAATCATTTCCGGTTTGCCTTTTGGGTTTTCAATTGCCACTTTAAGAACATTGTCAATATTAAACAAATTCGCAAGTGACAAAAACGCGAACAGTAAGAAAAATCTTCTGTCTTTAGTGAAAATATACCCCATTAATACAAATATTATTGCAGGAATAAGATATCTTTCGTGCATCTTTGTAGCGAATGCAAATAAAAATGAAATCAAGAAAAACGAGGAAAGGAATGCCGCATTTCCTCTGTTTTTGATTTTAAACGCCATTAGCATTGAAACTGCTACACCAATTACTATTGCTATATTTCCCCATACCTGATATGTCAAGAATATAAAACGGTTGCCAATCGGCTGCCAATTTGCCTCAAATAATGCATAGAAATTAAACGCATTAACAGTTGCATATTTATAAGACGAAAGTGTTGCAATATACTTTTGAATAAGCCACCACGGATTAAATGACATAACAAATTTCTGAGCTATATTATAACCTTCATTCTGCCACTCCGGTGAAAAAGGAACAGAAAGTATCACCGCAAATCCAATGCCAACAATAACAGCCTTAATGAACATTACAAAATCCTTTTTTCTCAAAAACAGAACCAGCATTAAAGGAAGCAACATAAATGCCTGAGGCTTTATGAAGGCCGCTGTCGCGTATAAGAGCACAGATTTATAATACTTTTCTTCATATACTGCATAAAGCGATAGTGTTAAAAACAGTATAAGTACAGAATCCATCTGACCCCATACCGTTGAATCATAATAAAGAAGAGGATTAAACGCTAGCGCTGAAAACAAAATTATACCTACCTTACCGTTAATTTCTTTTTCAGCAATCTTATAAATCGTATAAGCCAACATAACATCGGCAATAATAGCCGGAAGCTTATAAAGCGTCCATACAAAAGGCTCTTGTATATTAAACAATTTAACAATTCCGCCTATAATCCATAAAACATACATATATCCCGGCGGATAGTCGCAGAACATACCGTTTGTGTAAAAGCCCCAAGGACTATGTTCCACCAAACTTTTCGACCAGCCTGTCCAGCAGCTCATATCTGAAGCATGTCCAATTGTTGACGAGGCAAATATTACTCTCGCCAAAAATACAACTGCCATCATAAATACTATTGTAGATGTTTGCATTTTTCCCTTTTTGTCTGTCGGTGCAATCCTGTCATATAAAGGAATCTGTCTGTTTAATACAAGTATTATACCTATATACAGAATTCCTGTTATGATTGAAAATAACAAATTTTATCACTCCTGTTGATTATATTTAATTTATACATTTATATATTTTTTGCATATACAGCAAGACTTTAGTTGACTGTCACTCAAGACCGGCAGTGCGATGCGATGAATCAGATAGACCTGCCTGTTTTGCACTCTCATCACTTCCGGCTTTTTTTTCTTCATCAGTTATCTTATTATTTCCGTCTGCGGTATTTGTTATATTTGTATCATCTGATTTGTTTTTACTGTTAGTGTCCTTATTGACGGTATTAGTGCTGTTGTTTTCATTTACAACTGTAGAATTATCATTATTTTCTCCGGTTGTAGTATTAACAGCATTTTCACTTGCCGAAGGACTTGCCGATGATAAATCTTCTTCATCTTTATTAGATTTATGTCCGCCATTGCACTTTGACTTAGGCTGAGTTCCTTTGGTAAAATAGAAGGATGTTGTTTCACAATTTGAACCCGGTAGCTTTCCGGTATCCTTACAATAAGAAATGCTTATAACTTCCGATGGCATAGGAATAGTTTTATTATGCAAATCCTTATGAACCAAATTCATAACATTCTTCCATATAGCAGGACAAGGACTCGTTTTAAGAGGTTGCGGCTGGTCATAGCCATACCATACCGCAGCTACATAATACGGTGTAAAGCCAACAAACCACTTATCCTTATTATCGGATGTAGTTCCCGTCTTTCCTGCCGCAAACATTCCATTTGAAAGCCGTGCCGCAGTTCCTGTACCCGAGGTTACTACCTCTTTTAAAAGCTGAGCAGTTATATATGCTGTAGATTCGCTTATTGCAACCTTTGAATTTTTCTCATTTTTAATTAGTGTCTTTCCCTTAGCGTCAATAACCTCAGTAAATATATATGGCTCTGTATATATTCCCTTATTTACAAAAGGTGTGTAGGCAGCCGCCATTTCAAGAACCGAAACGCCGTCTGTAAGTCCACCGAGTGCAAGCTGCGAAAGTCCTATATCTGAATAAACCTTACCATCCGATCTTTCTTCGCGCCTTACAAGCGAAGTTATTCCAAGATTTTCGGTTAAATGATTAAAAGACTTTTCTGCTCCCATTTCAGACAATATCTCAACAGGAACAGTGTTAAGAGATTTTTGAACAGCATATCTGACAGAAACATTTCCGTTATATCGCCTGTCATAGTTCACCGGTGTCCAGCCGCTGTAATCCTTTGCCTTATCATTATAAATTGATGCTGCGGTTATAACATTATTTTCAAGTGCAAGCGAATATACTGATATAGGTTTAATAGATGAACCCGGCTGTCTTAATGACTGAGTAGCACGATTTAATGTTCTGCTTGCAGTCTTTTTACCGACTCCGCCCGCCATACCTTTTATTTCTCCCGTATATGGGTCAATTATTACTATTGCTGATTGAGGATGAGGCTCAGGATTTCCCGAATAGAAATTCTTTGTATTCTCATAAACCTCATCTATACACTTCTGAATTTTTGGATCATATGTTGTAATTATTTTAAGTCCGCCGGAATAAAGCATTCTTGCTGCCAATGTGTCAGAATATCCGCTATCCTTTAATTCCTTAAGAACATCTTCTATGACTTGATCCACAAAATACGAATTTACTGCTGTACTCTTTTCAAGTGCCGAACTTGATTTTGAAAAATCAAGCTTATATGCAATAGCCTCATCATATTCCGCTTTAGTAATTCTGCCAAGCTCAAGCATTTTACCCAATACTATTTCCTGCTTTTCCTTGTTTTTATCCGGATTCTGAAGCGGGTCATAAAGCGTCGGATATTGGGTTATTCCCGCAATTGAAGCACACTCTGCAAGATTTAAATCCTTAACATCCTTTGCAAAGTACAGCTTTGCCGCTGCTTGAACACCGTTACAGCCCTGCGATAAATATATGGAATTAAGGTAAAGCTCAAGGATTTGTTCCTTGCTTAGTTCTTTTTCCAAATTTACCGCCTGTGAAATCTCCTGAATTTTTCGTATCGGTGTTTTATCATCATTTTGTGTTATATTCTTTATCAGCTGCTGTGTAATCGTACTTCCGCCGAATGTAACCTGCTTTCCCACTATCTTATTGTACACGTAAGTAAAAAACGCTTTAGTTGTACGCTTTATATCAAATCCCGTATGCTGAAAAAATCTCTCATCTTCTATAGAAACTACAGCATCCTTCATATCCTGCGGAATTTCAGAAAAATCAACCCATTCCTTATTCTGTTCGGAACTAAGCGGAGTAAGCTCTTTCTGCTCCCCTGTTTCACTGTCAATATAATAAATATATGAGGTATAATTAGTCGTAAGACTCTCAATATCTATTCCTTCAAGTGTTCCCATAAAACCCAAGATAGCACAGGCAAACACTATTCCGGCAATTAATATCCCGATAAACATTGTAATAAAAAATATTTTTAAAAATGTTTTAATATAATACCCTTTCCTCATCTACAATTGTTACCTCCTTGTTTAATTAAGGAATATATACCCAAATAAACTTTCAATAAGGCGCAGAGCGCCGTTATTCAACGTTTTCGGTGGGAAAAAGGT
>CAMCUJ010000062.1 GCA_945878965.1 uncultured Clostridia bacterium | reverse complement strand
TCATAGAACTTAGCCGCATGTTCTCTTGATACATCTGTTCTGTCCTCCAATGCACCCCAGCCAACAAGCGGATAGTACTGTGACTTATTTGTTGTAATGTTAGGGTCATACTGAGGGTCATCAGGACTTATTGTACCCTCTCCGTTATATAAAGTCATATACGGAGTTTTATTCCATAGACCGTTTTCATCCTTGCCAAACTTCATCTCATATGCGTCATATAAAATTGATGCCATAACCTCACGTGTCAATTCAACGCCTGAATAGTATTTATCGAAATCTGCTACATTTAAGTTCCAAACCGCACAGATTGAGCTTATGAAATCATTTACCAAAATCCCCTTTGAAGGATTGAAATTGCCATTAGCGTCAAGCTTCATAGCACCAATTTCAAGCATCTTTTCTATCTGGTTTCTGTAATACGAATCATCACCCTTTGTTTCAGTTACGTCCTTAGCCATTTCAGGATATACCTCTGACCAGTTCTTGCTTGTAGTAGCTACATCACCAAACTCTTCTATATCAGCCTGAGCCGCACTTTTTACAGATTCCTTAAGATAGCTTGCAAGCTTCTTAATTCCTTCAGATGCCGATGAATCCAAAGACTGTCTGTAAATATCTGTGGCAATTATTCTTGACCACTGCTTTGCGGCAGCCTCTTTGTAGTGAGTTCCATCTACTTTACCCTGAGGATGACCGTTTGCATATGAACTTTTACTTGCAGAACCCGGAGATTCACCTGCTTCTATACTCATATATATTGCAATGGTTTCAGCTGTACCAATTTCCGCTATATATTTCTTAGCATTATCAAACAGATTTACCCATTCAACACCTTCGGTATTTTCTGCAGTATTTTTCATAATAAGCGGTGAATTCGGTTCAAATGCCGTTATTGCATTTCCACCGTTTGTTCTTGGCATTGATGTAACCAATACAGGAGTAATTCCTCTTGCCTTAAGAGCCGGTATGTAAACCTCCTGAAGCCATCTTGTGTAGGTTGTTGCATTGCTTCCTCTTCCGAATCTCGCCTCAGGTCCGGCAGAATCACCTGTTGATTCATCATTATGAGCTGAATGGATAAGAACATAGTCGCCTTCTTTACCATCCATCAATACGCAGTTAAAACGACCCTCTGTATAATTTGCTTTCATTGAACGGCCGCCCATTGAATAGTTTATTACATTAACCTTATCAAGGTCAAACATATTCTTTATAACCTGACCGTAACCGCTCATTGCAGCCTCGGTAAATGTATATGTCTTCTGTGTAGAATCGCCCAATACAAATACATTAGGCTTTTCCTCACTGTCAGCCGCTTTCTTTTCAATAGGAGTAACCTCAATGCTCTTTATTCCGACTGTAACATCTGTACCGCTCTTCGGTCTTGTACTTGGCTCAACCTCCACAACGATTGAATTGCTGTACGCTACATAATCATACTCCCAAACATCATCTGCTGTCCATGATGCAAAGTTGCTGCGTGCTACAAGTCCTGCCGAATCCCACGCAGAGGTTCCTGTAAGTCTTGATGCCTGCATTCCCCATGGAGCAACAGTTACAGAATCTTTTGTGCAAGCCGTTGTTGTAACCTTTAAATGGTACGCACCCGGCTCAGCTACATTAAACTTAAATGCAAGTCCGCCATAGTTATAGTTACTAGAATTTAAGCTTGTAGTTGTATTTTCACTTTCGGTTATTGTATAACCATCATCTGTCGATACAATTGCATCTGTTCTCACTGTTCTTTCAGGCATTGTATCTATTTCAGATATAAAACCATAGCCTTTCTCGGCACTGTAAATTGGTACAGTTCCGTCATTTACATTTGTTGCACCTGTAACTTCTGTCTTTGAGAAGTTATAGATTACTGCATCACCCGAAAGTGTTGCAATATCATCATTTGCAACTACCGTAATTCCGGCAAATGATGTAAATATCATCATCACCGCAAGAATTAAACCGATAATTCTTTTTCCTCTCATTTTTTTCTCCTCCTTAAAATAATTGATTTAAATTATTCGGAATAATTTAAACCATACTCATATTTATTATACAATATTTTTTTAATTTTTTAAAGAGAGTTTAGTTATTTTTTTGTATTTAAAATATACAAATTACACTCAACTTTTTGTATATTCTGTACAAAAGTTATGCTGCACATATACGCAACTTGCTTAATAACTCAAGTTATATGACTCTTGTAGATAGATAATTTGCATAACTAAAGGAATACTATGTATATTATCCTATTTATTGTTTATGTAATTTTTCACAATTAGATTTTGGTATATATTTTCCGTCGGTATTGACAAAAGCATTATGTGGGAATATAATTAAGATGTATAACTAAATCAAGATGTCCCCCGCCTCTAAAGGCGGCGGGTTCCACTTGATTTTTTCGGTGGGAGTACCTTTTTCCCACCGAAAACGTTGAATAACGGCGCTCTGCGCCTTATTGAATCGTTTTTATCACTCAATATCATAAAATTAAGGAGAAACAAGGTTATGAAAAAAATTATAAAGTTCACGGCCTGTATGGCTTGCATATTACTTTTTGCAGTATCCTGTACACCGAATCAAAACACAGAAAATTCAGATTCCGAAACACAGAATTTGCTTGCAGCTTCACCCGCTTTAAGTGAAACCGAATCAAAAACAAGTGAAGTCTTGGCAAAAATCAAGGAAATAGCGGCATCTGAATTGCAGGCAATCAGCAACGAATTTACAGAGGTAGGCAGTTATTCTTACGATATGGACAATGACGGAGCAGACGAGAAAATAATACTCACAATAAATGCAAGCAAAAATTCAAAGGGCGACTTTGAGCTTAACGACGGTCAGAACTGGCAGCTTTATATAAAGAAAGGCGAAAGCTGTTATATGCTGATTGATGAATATGTACAGCTTGGCTCAATAAGCTTTGATGTAATGGATTACTATATTGACGGCAAGGCAGTACCTACAATTACGGCATTAACCAAAACAGGCTCAATGCTTAAGCTTACGGCTTACACCTATAATTCCGAGAAAAACTGTTATGTTGAGCGTGAGCTTTACAATACCGCAAACGAAACCGACGGCGGAATAAACAAAATATATTCTTCGCAGAAGGGGCTTAACTAAAATGCTATTTAACACTATAGATATTCACGGAATGACAGCTGCGGACGCTAAGAAAAAGCTTGAGCAGGCAATAAAAACCGCTCCGAAAAACTGCGAAATAACCGTAATTCACGGCTATCACGGCGGAACGGCACTTCAGAATATGGTTAGAAAGACCCTTAAGCACAAGCGAATTAAACAAAAAATTCTCGGACTTAACAACGGTGAAACAATTTTGGTAATTGAATAGATATTTTTGCTTTTTTTAATTCTAAGCTTAAATTAAAATAAACCGAGAATAAATCAAAATTTGCCATTGACAAAAAATAAAATGATTATGGAATAAATATATAGATATAGATATAGATATAGATACAGATACAGGTAACCGCAATGCGGTTAGCCAAGAAAAGAGAATTTTATTTTAGAATTAGCTGTCCTCGGCAAAGGACGGCTAATTTGCTTTTATAGTAAAAACCAATAAGCAAAACACTGCTATCAGCATACTGACAACTGTTTTAGAAAGCAGTTTCATAAGCATACACCTCCAATCCGAAATCAAAAGACTTCCTTATGGAGTGATTAACCCACTCAAGTTCCTGTTACCTACATTAGTATTATACAGTATTCAAAGAAAATTGTCAATTGTTGTAATATAATTGTAATACTATTCTAATGCATAAACCTCCACTCATCAGTAAACTCGCATTTAACATTCACCTTATAATTACCCGACATAGCACGAACCGCTCCGCATATTCCGTATTCCGAATTTGTAAGGCTCATTATATGGTCCCGAAACGGTGAGTTCTGCTCAATATAACCCTTTCTTTTAAGTGTTACCGTTATACTTTCAGAATTTGAGGTTACGGATTCTGCTGTATTTTGAACAATCACCAAATCGGAATGTGCAACATTCATATAATCTGTAATCTCGGAAACCGTTACTATAAGAAAAAACATTATAAGTGTTGCCGAAATGAAATTTACAAGTCCGCTGACCTTCAAAAGCTTATTAACAATTCCGTCAACAGCCACCGAAAGTCCAAGAATTGAAGCGGCGGCATTCCTAAAGTTAAGCCACGTATTTCCGCTTATAAAAAAAGGCGTATATGAAATTACAAAAAGTAAAGCTCCGACCGCTATTTTCGTGTATTCGGGGTCATTAATTATTCGACTTAAGCCACCTTTTAGTTTTTTATTTTTTACCGTCTTTTCAGATTTTTCTTTTTTTGCTGCCACCAAATTACTATACTTCACCTTATTCATAGCCGAAAACACCGTTAAAACCAAAACAGACATAACTATAAGCCACAAAAATGAACTTTCGGCTATTAATGTTTCAAGACCTCGTTTAAAACCTCGTAAATTAAGGCGTAAACCTTGAGTTACCCACATATCATAAATTTCAAAAACCACCTTATTGAAGCTTGAAAATATTTCACTTATTCCGCCAATCGAAAATCTGCCGCTGTTATTTCCGTACCTTGCAAACGTCAGATAATATATCGCCAAAAAAATGAAATTTATAACCGCTGTGAAAAACATTTTTCTGTCCTTGATTTTAAACGCAAAATAAACGGTTAAGACAAACGAAACAACTGCAATCTGTTCATAGTAACCATAGCTTAAAATGTTAAAAAGCCATATAAATATAAATCCGTAAGCACCGTATTTACCGTTAAATCTTACCGCAAGGTACAGACTCAGCGAAAGAAAAAACAAAGGCAGAACAATACGGCTTGAAGAAGATATCCAGTATGTTCCCTCAGTTGTAATAGGTGAAAGGGCATAAAGCACAAGAAACAGTGTTGAAAGCTTTAAACCAATTCCTTTAAATGATGTGAAAAACAAAACAGCAGATACAGCATGAAGCAGTGTTATGACAAATAATGCAACTCCTAAATTATTAAGACCGAGTCTTCCTATAAGATATACATCGGTGAAAGCTGCAAACGGGCGTGTATAAATAGTTTTTGCTCCTCCGAAAAGCACAGAACTTTTAACATTTTCAAGGTTCGGGTATAGCCCATACTGCACATAATCATCCAAAAACGGAATATATGAATATCCAAGGTATGCAAATTTAAAAATCATTGTTAATATAAAAATTAAAAAGAAATGCTTTTCCTCTTTAGTTATAAGCGTTCTTTCGCCTTTAATTCTGCACCGAAAATATGTTCTGCAGTTATCTATATTACCCATTTCTTTAAATTCACCAGCCTTTTATGAGCTATGCCATTTTCCGTCATTATTAATATTTGCATTAACTACGCATTACGCATTATTTAGAGTTTGTGTTAAAAGCAGCATAATTATTCCGCACGTTTAAACATCAAGGCAAGCTGTTTAATGTCACTGCCTTCAATTCCCTTGGTAATAACATTAACTGTTAAATATATAAATAAAGAAGCCACAGCCGAAAGCACAACTCCTAATTTAATTCCCATGAGCGGAAATATTATACCTCTTGCAAACGGACTTATAATTAAAAACGTAAGACCTGCGGACAAAACGGGCGAAAATGCGGCAGTTTTAATTTTCAGATGTGCCGGTGCCAAATTAAGAACCGCATTTACATTTATACCGCAGGTAAATATATTGCTTACAATTATCATAAATATAAGTGCTTTAACCCCAAAATGCGGAGTCAGAAAATAAATCATACTCATTCTTAAAACCGAGTCTAAAATATTAACCGTGAGTATTCGCATCTGTTTTCCGAGTCCGTTTAATATTCCTGTCGAAAGTGAGTCAACAAACATTACAGGGCACAAAAAAGACAGAGTTTTAAGATAACGTGCAAGCTCGGATTTTCCGTATACTATTTCTCCTATCTCCTCGGGAAATATTATAAACATACACATTACAAAGCTTCCGCCAAGCATTGCAAATCTGTAAATTCTCTCGACCAAACTGCAAAGACGTTCATTTGACCGCATAGAGCCGGCCTTTGAAATTTCGGGAATTAAAAGTGCCGAAAATGAAGATAACAGCGTAAGCGGAAACACTAAAAGAGGCATTACCATACCATTTATCATTCCATAGGTTCCAAGCGCCAGCTCTTTAACCCCATTACATTTATTAAGTCCCGCAATTATCCATATATCCTCCTGCATTCTGAGGAATGAACCGACCAATGAGCTTACCATAGACGGAAAGGCTATTTTAAGCATAAGAAGTCCCAAATGACTTTCCCTATTTCCACCCTTTAAATGCTTTGAATCCCTTATATATAGGATTGAAAGATACAGACAGGAGGAAAATTCACCTATTGTAATTCCCAAAAAGGTATAGCCGCAGCGTATTTCAACAGGACTGTTCTTAGTGATGCTCAAAAGATATATTATAATTACTATTTTGACAAGCTGCTCCAAAAACTCTGAACTTGCAGGGATAAGAACTCTGCGCATTGCATAGAAATAGCCTTTAATGCAATATGAAATCCCCATAAACATAATACTTGGGGCAAGAAGCCTTATACTAAGGCTGCATCTTCCGTCACGCAAAAATACTCCGGCAATGCTGTCCGAAAACATATTTGCAAGAAAAATTACAGTTATACTTAGAATTATAACCGCCGTCACAGCGATTTTCATAGTTCGTTTAATTCCGGTAAGGTTTTGATTTATGTTCTGCTTTGCAACAATTGTGGAAACCGCAACTCCAAGACCGGCTGTTGCAAATGTAAGCATTATCGAGTGAAAGCCAAACACAAGCGAAAACAGGCCCATTCCCTCATAACCGAGCCTTGACGAATAGAACGCTCTGAATATAAAATCAACGGATTTTGCGATTATTCCCGACATTGTAAGCAGCATTGCACTTTTTAACACACTGTGGTTCTTCAATAAAAACACCTCTTAGGTAAATATCTTCTTATTGAAGTTTATTGTGGCAGGAATTATAAAATTACAAAAATCAATTGCTAACATACAGAAAACCCATAAATCATATATTAAAATAATAAAGGCCGAGTTTTCACCCGACCTTTATTTACATATTTAACTTTATTCAGCCAAGAAATCTTCTACAACTTCTTCAATATGTATTTCACTTACGCCTAACCTGTTCAGGACATCAACAAAATTTTCTACCTTTTCTTTGTCAAGGCTGATGTCATTAATCTCTTTTCCATCATATTCAATCCCGTATGATGTGAATTTTCCCGTTTCACTTTTAATTGTACTTTCCTTTACACTGTACATTTCGTATTCCCCTTTCAGAAATGTTAATTTAATTATTTTGTAAATATAGTTTATCACATTTCCCTACATTAGTCAATATATTTTATGAAAATTTTGGTTAAATTTGTGTTACAATTTGTTTACAATTATTTCAACAATATTATAGAATTGTTACCGACAACTTGAATAGCGGCTTCAATAAGGCGCAGAGCGCCGTTATTCAACGTTTTCGGTGGGAAAAAGGTACTCCCACCGAAAAAATCAAGTGGAACCGACCGCCTAAGATACGGGGGACATCTTGATTTAGTTATATTTTTAAGTTAAAAAACGAGGTATATCCTAAGCTTGGATATCCTCGTCTTTAATTTATGATTACTATTCAATTACCA
>CAMCUJ010000061.1 GCA_945878965.1 uncultured Clostridia bacterium | reverse complement strand
GTACCTTTTTCCCACCGAAAACGTTGAATAACGGCGCTCTGCGCCTTATTGAACTGTAATACAGAATTGAAAAACTTTGATACTAAATAAGGAGTTGTATAAATTGATGTACAATATAAAAAACATCATGGAAACATTGGCGGAACAGAAACTTGATGAGATAATAGATGATTTAAACTGTTGCAGCTGTGAAAAGTGCAGAACTGATATTATTACATATGCATTAAATCATTTACCGCCAAAATACATTTCTACAGTATGCGGAAAGGTTTTTGCTGAATCCGAGATTTTATCCGATCAATACGGAGCGGATGTAATTACACAGCTTGTTCAGGCGTCTAATATTGTTCGTGTCAATCCTCAGCACGATGCAAAGGTTCTTTCTGAGCATGATATGTAATTTGGGTATTAAAATCGAAAATTCAGATTTTAAAATAAAAAATTCAGAAAAAAGTATTGACAAATACTAAGTATAGGAGTATAATAGTCATACTAAAGATAAATAGAATAGATTTAACTACAGACAAAGGTGTCTATCAGAATAATACAGTTAGAAAACTGACTGTGTATTATTCGGATAGGCACCTTTGTTATTTCAGGAGGTTAGAAAGGCTATGCAAAGAGAAGGAGAAATAAGAATACCGTCAGGCTGTGCTATATCCGGAATATTTTCTAAGAGCGGAAAAGCGATAAACGGCGAGAGTATTATACAGTCAATTGCAGTAATGCACGACCGTTCAAACGGACTGGGAGGCGGTTTTGCAGGATATGGAATTTATCCGCAGTATAAAGACTACTATGCATTTCATATGTTCTATGATGACAATAATGCAAAGCAGGACTGCGAGAAATTTTTAGAAAGACATTTTGATATAATTAACCTTTCCAAAATACCTACAAGAAAGGTTGCGTCAATAACCGATGAACCGCTTATATGGAGATACTTTGTTACTCCGCTTCCGACCAAGCTTGCAGAGAGTCAGCTTGACGAAAAGGAATTTGTTGTTCGTTCGGTAATCCGAATAAATACGACCATAAATGGAGCGTATGTGTTCTCCTGCGGAAAGAATATGGGAGCATTTAAGGCTGTGGGATATCCTGAGGACGTCGGCGAGTTTTACAGACTTGAGGAATATGAAGGCTACTGCTGGACAGCACACGGACGTTATCCGACCAATACACCGGGCTGGTGGGGAGGTGCTCATCCGTTTGCGATGCTTGATTATTCAATAGTTCACAACGGTGAAATTTCTTCTTATGATGCAAACAGACGTTATATAGAGATGTTCGGTTACAAATGTACACTCCAGACAGATACAGAGGTTATAACATATATCGCAGATTACCTTCTTCGCAAGCAGAAGCTTACGCTTGAAGAAATGGCGTCGGTAGTTGCCGCACCGTTCTGGTCTACAATAGATAATAAACCAACCGAAGAAAAAGAGAAGCTTACATATCTTAGAAATGCATTCAGCAGTCTTTTGATTACGGGACCGTTTTCTATAATACTCGGCTTTGAGGGCGGTATTATGGCACTTAATGACAGATTAAAGCTTCGTTCGATGGTGGTTGGTGAAAAGGACGATATGGTCTATGTTGCAAGCGAAGAAAGTGCAATAAGGGTTATAGAGCCAAACCTTGACAAAATTTGGGCTCCTAAGGGCGGAGAACCTGTTATAGTGACATTAAACGGAGGTGCTGGCAAATGGCAATAAATTTCTTATATCCTGATTACGAGGTAGTCAGAGATACAACAAAATGTATAGGCTGCAGAGTATGTGAAAGACAGTGTGCAAATGAGGTACACTCTTATGATAAAGAGCTTGATATGATGCTCAGTGACAATTCCAAATGTGTGGACTGTCACCGCTGCGTATCACTTTGTCCTACAAGGGCGCTTAAAATAGTAAAGAGCGACCATACTTTTAAGGAGAATGCCAACTGGACGGGAGAAACAATAAGTGAGGTATACAGACAGGCGGGAAGCGGAGGCGTATTGCTTTCATCAATGGGTAATCCTAAGCCTTTGCCGATTTACTGGGACAAAATTCTTATAAATGCGTCACAGGTAACAAATCCGTCAATCGACCCGTTAAGAGAGCCTATGGAAACTAAGGTTTTCTTGGGACAAAAGCCTAAGAATATAGAGAAGGACAGCGACGGAAAAATTATAAAGAAGCAGACACCGCAGCTTGAGCTTTCTGTGCCTATAATGTTTTCGGCGATGTCATATGGTTCGATAAGCTATAATGCTCACGCCAGTCTTGCAAGAGCGGCAACGGAGCTTGGAATTATGTACAACACAGGTGAAGGCGGACTTCACGAGGACTTTTATCAGTACGGACCAAACACCATAGTTCAGGTGGCTTCGGGAAGATTCGGAGTACATAAGGAATACTTGGAGGCAGGTGCGGCTGTTGAAATAAAAATGGGACAAGGTGCAAAGCCGGGCATAGGCGGACATCTTCCGGGAACTAAGATTGTCGGAGACATTTCAAAGACAAGAATGATACCGGAGGGTTCCGATGCAATTTCACCGGCACCGCATCATGATATATATTCAATTGAGGATTTAAGACAGCTTGTAGACTCACTCAAGGAGGCTACAGAGTATAAGAAGCCTATTATTGTAAAGATTGCGGCGGTTCATAATGTAGCGGCTATTGCAAGCGGTATTGCACGAAGCGGAGCGGATATCATTGCGATTGACGGTTTCAGAGGCGGAACGGGTGCTGCACCTACAAGAATAAGAGATAATGTGGGTATTCCTATTGAGCTTGCTTTGGCGAGCGTTGACGAAAGACTCAGACAGGAGGGAATACGAGGTAATGTTTCCCTTGTTGTCGGCGGTTCTATCAGAAACAGTGCCGATATTGTAAAGGCGATTGCACTTGGTGCTGACGCTGTTTATATTGCTACGAGCGCACTTTTGGCTCTTGGCTGTCATTTGTGCAGAAACTGTCACAGCGGCAAATGTAACTGGGGTATTGCAACTCAAAGACCTGAGCTTGTAAAAAGATTGAATCCGGATATCGGATACGAAAGACTTGTGAATTTAATTACTGCGTGGGAGCATGAGATTAAAGAGATGATGGGCGGAATGGGTATTAACTCGATTGAAGCTCTTAAGGGAAACAGACTTATGCTTCGAGGTGTCGGACTTACCGACAGAGAGCTTAGCATACTTGGAATTAAGCACGCAGGTGAATAAGCTTCACAAATTTGAGATTAGTATTAAAAATATGAGCAGAAAGGTTTTGGTTATATATGAAGCGTGTATATGTAAATGAGGAATGGTGCCTTGGCTGTCACCTTTGCGAATATAACTGTGCGTTTGCAAATTCGGATTTGGATGATATGACTAAGCTTAAGGGCGTAAAAATTAACCCTCGTATTAAAATAGAAGAAAACAATTCAATAAATTTTGCGGTTTCGTGCCGTCACTGTGACGACCCGATTTGCGTAAAGAGCTGTATTACCGGTGCTTTGTCTGTTAATGACGGAGTAATATGTATAGATAATGAGAAATGCGTTGGCTGTTACACCTGCGTTCTTGCCTGTCCGTTCGGTGCGGTTATGCCGACGGAGGACGGTCATGGCGTTGCACAGAAATGTGAGCTTTGTACCAAAAATTCAAATAAGACTCCGGCGTGTGTTGAGGGTTGTCCGAACAGGGCCATAGTTTTTGAGGAAAGATAGGAGGGGCAGTATATGAATTATGTAATAATAGGAAACTCAGCGGCAGCCATCGGCTGTGTTGAGGGAATAAGAAAGGTTGATACAGAGGGCAGTATTACTATTATTTCAAATGAAAAATACCACACATATTCAAGACCTCTTATCTCTTATTTAATCTATGAAAAAACAGATGAGGAGAGAATGAAATACAGACCCGACAGCTTTTATGAGGATAATAACGTATGCGCAATGCTTGGTGAAACCGTTACTAAGATTGACGCTGAGAAAAAGACTGTTTATCTTGAAAGCGGAAAGAAGGTTCCTTATGATAAGCTGCTTAATGCGACAGGCTCAAAGCCGTTTGTACCGCCTATGGAGGGACTTGACAGTGTTGAAAACAAATTCACATTTATGTCGCTTGATGACGCCAAGGCATTAAATGCGGCTATAAATGAAGAAAGCCGTGTATTAATTGTCGGAGCGGGTCTTATCGGTCTTAAGTGTGCTGAGGGTATTCAGAATAAGGTTAAGAGCATTACTGTAGTTGATTTGGCAGACAGAATACTTCCGAGTATTCTTGATAATGACGGTTCCGATATTATGAAAAAGCATATTGAGGAGTATGGTGTTGAATTCATTCTTTCGGACAGCGTGGCTAAATTTAATAATTCGGTCGCTGAGCTTAAGAGCGGAAAGACGGTTGAATATGATATTGTAGTTGTTGCGGTCGGAGTTCGTCCTAATGTTGAGCTTATCAAGGATGCCGGCGGTGAAGTGAACCGCGGAATAAAGACTGATGAAAGATGCCGAACAAGCTTAGAGGATGTATATGCGGCAGGTGACTGCAGCGAAAGCTATGATATTACGGTTAATCAGGAAAGAATACTCGCACTTCTTCCTAATGCTTATATGCAGGGTGAGTGTGCCGGAATTAATATGGCTGGCGGAGATGCGGTATATAATAAGGCAATTCCGATGAATGCTATAGGCTTTTTCGGACTTCATATTATAACTGCCGGAAGCTATGATGGCGAGGAATATGTTAAGAGTACGGAAAACTCGTATAAAAAGCTTGTTGCAAAGGACGGCGTTTTGAAGGGATATATTCTTATCGGAGATATTGAACGTGCCGGAATTTACACAAGAATGATACGTGAGAGAATCAGTCTTGATGATATAGATTTTGAACTTATAAAGGAGAAGCCACAGCTTATGGCATTTTCTTTAAAAAGCCGTAAAAAGGATTTAGGAGGGGTTAGCGAATGAATATTACAGCAGCAGGTTTAATGCACTTTAAGGCGTTAAATGAGAGTATAAGACAATCCTCGGATAAAGAAATAGTTATAGATAACTGTATAGGTCAAAGATATATCGGCGACGGACTTTCGGATAAGAAAATTACCATAAAAGGAACACCGGGCAATGCACTCGGAGCTTATCTTAACGGTGCGGAAATTATTCTTAACGGAAATGCACAGGACGCAACCGGAGATACTATGAATAAGGGTAAGATTTGTATTCACGGCTCATCGGGTGATGCAACGGGCTATGCAATGCGAGGCGGAAAGATTTTTGTAAAGGGCAATGCAGGCTACAGAGCCGGAATTCATATGAAGGCGTTTAAGCATAAAATTCCTGTGCTTATAATAGGCGGAGAAGCCGGAAGCTTTCTTGGTGAGTATCAGGCAGGCGGCTATATTGTGGTTCTTGGTCTTGAGAGCGAGGGTAGACTTCCTGTCGGTAATTTCTGCGGAAACGGTATGCACGGCGGAAAGATATTCCTAAGAACAGAGAAAGAGCCTTGCGGACTTCCTCCGCAGGTTGAAGTCAGAAAGGCCGAAAGCTCTGATTTTGCGGAGATAGATGAGTATATTTCGGAGTTTTGCAATGATTTTTCTTTGGATAAGGATAAAATTATGAAAAGTAATTTCTATGTTCTTACCGCAAATTCAAAAAATCCTTATAAACAGCTTTATACTCATAATTAATGTATTGATTAATTCAGAATTATTGTATGGAATGATATTTATATATAGAATAAAAAAATAAAATATTTAAAAGCCTAAATTTTTGCCGTAATTGTCACGATAAATTATATGATTTTTACGGCATTAATTTATTTGCGAAAAATTTACATTATCAATAAGCGGAGGTGCTTTAAAGATGGACTATACAGCAAGTGAGGTTTTACAGTTTGTAAACGAAAATGATGTTAAATTTGTAAGGCTTGCGTTTTGCGATATATTTGGAACGCCTAAGAATATATCTATACTTTCGAGTCAGCTTGAAAAGGCGTTTAGTGAGGGAATAGCGTTTGACGCATCAAAGGTTACCGGATTTATGAATATTGAGGAGTCGGACTTGTATTTATTTCCCGACCCAAGGACTCTTTCGATACTGCCGTGGCGACCTCAGCAGGGACGAGTGGTGAGATTGTATTGCGAGATAAAGCATCCCGACGGCAGAGCGTTTGACGGGGACTGCCGCTATTTGCTTGAGCTTGCGGTAGAAAAGGCTAAAAAAATGGGATATACCTGTCAGGTTAGTCCGGAGTGTGAGTTTTATTTATTCCTTAAGGACGAAAACGGTGAGTGCACTAAGATTCCGCATGACAGAGCCGGATATTTAGATGTTGCACCTCTTGACAGAGGCGAGAATGTAAGACGTGAAATATGCCTTACGCTTGAACAGATGGGAATAATACCCGAAACCTCGCACCACGAAAAGGGACCCGGTCAGAATGAAATTGTTTTTGAAAACAGTGACGCTCTTACTGCGGCGGATAATTTATGTACATTTAAGAATGTGGTTAAAACGGTTGCAATGCGTAACGGACTTTTTGCATCTTTTATGCCAAGACCGCTTGACAATGCTTTTGGAAGCGGACTTCATATTAATATTTTCCTTGAGAAAAATGGGGTTAATATATTTAAGAATGCGAAAATCGGACATTCACCGGAGGCGGAGAGCTTTATTGCCGGAGTTATAAACAGAATGCTTGATATTACAGCGTTTTTAAATCCTATAGTCAATTCATACACAAGACTTGGACAAAAGGATGCACCCGGACATATTACGTGGTCATATGATAATATGTCGCCGCTTATAAGGATTCCGTCGGTTAAGGGTGATTATACAAGGATGGAGCTTCGTTCCCCGGACCCGTCTTGTAATCCGTATATTGCTTTTGCACTTATACTTTATGCAGGTCTTGAGGGCATTGAGAAGAAGAGTGAGCTTTCAAAGCCGTATAAGTTCAGCAAGGACAAGACGGATGAGGATCTTGACAAGGAGCTTACAAAGCTTCCGAATAATCTCGGAGAGGCTCTTGAATATCTTAAGGGCAGTGAATTTACGTCAAGTATTATGCCGAAGGTTCTGCTTGAAAAATATATTGAACAAAAGAGCCTTGAGTGGGAACAGTATAAGAATGCAGAAACATTAGCCGATAAGAATGCTGTTGAGTATGACGCAGTCTTTCCGTTAATTTAGGCTGTTACTTTAAAAGCAAAATCCAAACTATGAAAGTGGTGATTTAATGAATAATGTGCTTTTGGTATCAGGAACTGAAAAGGGAAGGGACACGTTAATCGGTTTTTTGAAGTCGGATTTTGGTGTCATTGAAACAAACTGTCTGCAAAGCGGAAGCGAAGCACGCAGACTGCTTGCCGAGAACGATTATGATTTAGTTATTATAAATGCACCGCTTACAGATGAATTCGGGCATGACCTTTCGATATATATAGCAGAGGAATGCAGCTCGGGAGTTATAATAATAGTTAAAAATGAAATGGCAGACGATGTAGCCGCACGTGTGGAGGACTACGGAGTTCTGGTGCTTCCTAAGCCCTTTAACAGATACAGCTTATTTCAGTCGGTAAAGCTTGCGAATGCGGCGCGCAGACGACTTCTCGGACTTCAGAGCGAGAATATCAAGCTTCAGAATAAAATTGAGGAAATCAGAATAGTAGACAGAGCGAAATGTGTACTTATTCAGTATCTGAATATGACTGAGCCTCAGGCTCACAGATATATTGAACGTCAGGCTATGAATCTGCGTACCACAAGAAAACAGATAGCGCTTGATTTACTCAAAACCTACGAAAC
>CAMCUJ010000060.1 GCA_945878965.1 uncultured Clostridia bacterium | reverse complement strand
ATACTGTTGCTTCGTCAAGTGAGATTATAAACGGAAGTGTAAAAATTGAGGCAAGTTCTGCAAGTAATGTATGGAAAGCTTCGGGCGATACAGCTGCCGGAGAGGAGTTATGGTCGGAAATTGCTCAAATGGGCGGAAGTCTTACTACTATGATTGACCTTAGCGATTCAAACTGTACGGCTGCAATTAATGGTATTGAATTCAGCAAATATATAACTCACAGCAGTTCAAACGGAAACTTTGAAAACGGTAAAATTACAGGAACTGCACTAAAGTTTGTTTCACCGGTTGACGGCAAGTTTACGGTGTATATTTCGACTTTGGGAACCAATAAAGAATTTATGATATGCGAAGAAGGAACAGGCTCAAAAGAAGAGGCACTTCATTACGAGAAAAACACAAGCGGAAGTCAGAAAAACAATTTATATGCAACGGTTGATGTAAAGGCAGGTCATACATATTATGTCGGTGTACTTGGTTCAAAGGGAAGATTTCTTGGAGTATCAATTGAGGGCGATGTTTATATGGACTCTGTACAAAAGTATGAGGGTGATACTGTAAACTTTAGATTAAATATTGATAATGGCTGTACACTTGAGGGAATAAGTGCTGTTGACAGCTTTGGAAACAGTGTTGAGGTTACAATGAACTCCGATAACACAGGGGGAAGCTTTATAATGCCTGCGTCAAACGTGATTATTAACGCTAAGATTGTTAAACCGAAGGAACCGTCAGACTATGTAATTGAAACTGGCAGATGTGATATGACGATTAAGTCAAAGACTGAGAGCGGAGAAAATACAGTTATAGGCTTAGAGCTTGCAAACGGAACATCTGAGATACTTAACGGTACGCTCATAGTATGTGTAAAAAATTTTGCGGGCGGAGTTAAGAATTTAACTTTAGTGCCTGCCGGAGTGGAAAATAACAAAGCGGCGGTTAAAGAGATAACTGTTAAGAATTATAAT
The DNA here is from genome assembly GCA_945878965.1 of uncultured Clostridia bacterium. Classification (GTDB taxonomy): domain Bacteria; phylum Bacillota; class Clostridia; order Monoglobales; family Monoglobaceae; genus CAMCUJ01. Next base: position 6,822 of record CAMCUJ010000060.1, on the reverse strand, counting down.
TCGGATAGTGATATTCTTGAAATTTATTTCTGGAGCAGCTTAAACACTATGGCACCTATATGCGGAGTTATTAAGGAATAATGCGTAATTGATGCGGCGGCAAACTATAGCTGAAAATATGAAAAATTAATAAAGCTTATGAATTTGGGCGGTCTGTTAAGGCCGCCTTAAATCTTATGAATAAATATTGCTTTGTTGATAAAACTAAATTTATTTGAAGGAATAAAGGAATTGATATTATATGAGTAAGGTTTTATCGGCAGTATTTAAAGGAACAGCAGCTGTATTTTTTTTAATTTTTCTCGGCGGAATTATTTTTAAAGTAACGCATATACCGTATAATTCAGATGAAAATATTCGGAATACTGTAAGTGAAAAGAAAGAAAATGAAGAGCTTATTTATAATTCAGAGTCGGCTGAAAATGTAATTAATGAAATAAACGATATAAACGGCGTTGAAGCCGTTTCGGTTTTTGAGCTTAACGGAAATGTATTAATCGGCATTGAAAGCACTTTTTCCGAAAAGGAATATGAAAACTCTTTGGAGAATTTTTCAAAAAGTATGGCACTTGAATATCTTGGGGTAAGGAATGAAAATATTTTGATTGAGATTAATACCTCATTTACAGAAGATATATCTGAGCTTTCATATTATGCAAGCCGAGGACTTGATGCAAATATCTTAAATTCACGCTTTAATGATATATACACAAGATTACTTGAAAGCAAAGGGGATAGTTAAGTAATAAATTTTACTTAAGAAGCTGTGAAATTTTTAAGATTAAAAGGAAAACACATATTTTTGTTGAATTATATTATGTATGATGTTTTTTAAAACGAAATAGAATACGGACGGAAAGGATTTTGATTATAGTTATGAAAACTTACAATATTGAAAAAGGCGTAGATGTAAGAGTTATAAAGGCTGAAAAGTTTAAAACTAATTTAATTACAATGTATATGGCGTTTGACGTAAGCCGTGAGAATATCACAAAGGCGGCGGTGCTTTCGCAGGTTTTAACGAGGGGAACTGAGAAATATAAAACGCTTACAGAGATTTCAAAGCGTGAAGAGGAGCTTTACGGAGCGACTGTCAGATGCGAAATTAAGAGAAAGGGCGAAACTCAGGTATTTGGAATTTCAATCGGATTTCCGTCTGAAAAATTTCTTGACGAGAACATAAACAAAGATATTCTGGAGCTTCTTTACGAGGTTGTTTTTTGTCCGCTTACAGAAAACGGCGGATTTGTTTCCGAATATGTTAATCAGGAAAAGGAGAATGTCAAGAATTATATTGCATCAATTATAAATGATAAGAGAACCTATGCCAAGATAAAATGCCTTGAGCATATGTTCAGCGGTGAGATTTACGGTGTTTCCGAGTATGGTTATATTGAGGATTTGCCGTCTATTAATGAGAAAAATCTATATGAATTTTACAAAGAAATGATTAATAATTCAAAGATTGACGTTTTTGTAAGCGGAAATTTTGATGAGGAGGAAATTGTTGCCGATATCAAGACTGACTTATTATCCAAAGTCGGCGCAAGAAATGCGGATTATAAGAAATGTGAGATTTCAAAAAAGACTGAGGAAAAGAATATTGTTGAGGAAATGGATGTAAGTCAGAGCAAGCTTTGTCTTGGTCTTAAGACTAATATAAGTATGTTTGATGATGAGTATTATGCACTTAAGCTTTGCAACTCAATACTTGGCGGAAGTCCGTTTTCAAAGCTGTTTAACAATGTCCGTGAAAAGCTCAGCCTTGCGTATTATGTAAGCTCATCGCTTATCGGAAGCAAGGGTGTTATGCTTATAAGCTCGGGAATTGAAACAAAGAACTATGAGATGGCGTACAATGAGATTTTTGTTCAGCTTGAAAATATTAAGAATGGCGTTATTGATGATTTTGAAATTACTTCGGCGGTTAAGTATATAAGAACCGGTCTTAATTCGGTAAAAGACAGTCTTAAGGGAATTGAAGATTATATGTACAGCGGTCTGGTGCTTGGAAAGCTTGAAACCGTTGATGAACTTTTAAGCCGTCTTGAAAGGGTTACAAAGGAAGAGATTATAAACGCCGCAAAGAAAATAGAGCTTGATACTGTTTATTTCTTAAAAGGCGTGGAATGTGCTGAGGAGGTTTAACTGAAATGAAATTTACTGCGGTTGAGAATACAAAAATAGGTGAGAAATATTTATATGGAAAGCATAAGAGCGGACTTGATGTATATATAATTCCAAAGAAGGGATTCAGCAAATATTATGCGATATACGGAACGAGATACGGGTCAATTAATCAGACTTTTAAGTCAAAGGATATGGAGGAATTTATAACTGTTCCGGACGGAGTTGCACATTTTCTTGAGCATAAGCTGTTTGAGGAGCCGGACGGCACAAATGCCTTTGATAAATTCGCAGGTACCGGAGCGAGCAGTAATGCTTTCACAAGCTTTGATATAACTGCGTATTTGTTTACCTGTACAGATAAGTTTTATGAAAATCTCGACATACTTTTAAGCTTTGTCAATTCTCCGTATTTTACGGATGAGAATGTTTCAAAGGAGCAGGGAATTATCGGTCAGGAAATTAAGATGTATGAGGACGAGCCGTCATGGAGAGTATTTTTTAATATGCTTGGTGCTATGTATCATAATAATCCTGTAAAGATTGATATTGCCGGAACTGTTGAAAGTATTTCAAAGATAACGCCGGAGGTTCTTTATACATGCTATAAGACATTTTATAATCCGTCCAATATGGTGCTTACGCTTGTCGGAGATATTGACGAAAAAAGAATTGAAGAATATCTTGACAAATACGTTAAGGAGGAGAACAATCTCGGTGAGGTTGACAAGAGATATGAAGCAGAGCCGAGAGAGAGAGTTAAGGAGATAGTAGAGCAGAGCCTCAGTGTTTCGCAGCCGCTTTTCAGTATAGGCTTTAAGGAAACTGAGCCGATGGCGACGGGCAGAGAATTATATAAGCGTGAGATAGTTACAAGTATTCTTGCAGAGCTTTTATTTGGCAGCAGCAGTGAGTTTTATATGTCGCTTTATTCCGAAGGACTTATAGATTCAAGCTTTTCTTCTGAGTGTGAGCTTAAGCCTCATTACGGTTTTTCGGCGGTAAGCGGTGAATCATCAAAGCCGCGTGAGGTTTACAGCCGTGTGCTTAAGTATATTGATGAGGTTAAGAACTCTGACTTGATAAAGGAAGAGGATGTTTTAAGAATTAAGAAGCTGTTTATAGGCAGAAACTTAAGAAAGTATAACAATGTCGAAAACATAGGCAATGATGTTATAAGCAGATTTATGTGCGGAATTAATCCGCTTGAATATTCGGATATAATCTCGGAAATTACACTCGATGATATTAAGGAAAGATTAAGCAAGCATTTTGATACATCTAACAGTGTACTTTCAATAGTAAATCCGGCGTAGCGGGTGCTTAAGACATATTAACACGGCGACGGCAGCGATGACCGCCGCCGCACGGGCAGCCTTATGCGGCTGCCCGATTTATTAAACATACGGAGATGAAAACAAATAAATGATAAACGAAATAAGCTTTCCGGCTCTTAATCTGAGTTTTACAATTAACAGAGCGGCGTTCTCAATATTCGGACTTAATATTTATTGGTATGGAATTATAATAATGACCGGCATTCTGCTCGCAGTTTTATATGCGTGGTTTGAATGTGAAAAACATAACTGCGGAGTTAAAATGGATGATGTTTTAAATATGCTGTTGTTTTCAATTCCGATATCAATAATCTGTGCAAGGATTTATTATGTGGCTTTCAGCTTTGACAGCTACAAGGATAATATTATTGAAATATTCAATATCCGAAACGGCGGAATTGCCATATATGGAGCAGTTCTGGGTGCAGTTTTAACAGTTTTCGTATATTGCAGGATTAAGAAAATAAGTACGCTCAAGGTTCTTGATATACTTGCAGTCGGACTTTTAATTGGTCAGTGCATAGGCAGATACGGAAATTTTGTGAACGGAGAGGCATTTGGCTCACAGACGGATAATATATTAAGAATGACAATTATAAGGGACGGAGTACTTATTGCGGATTCCGTTCACCCAACATTCTTTTATGAATCTTTATGGAATGCGGTTGGAATTGTTATTCTTCTTGTGCTTAAGCGATTTAAACGTGTGGACGGTGAGCTTATATGCGAATATATTGCGTGGTACGGAATGGGAAGATTTTGGATTGAAGGACTGCGAACGGATTCGCTTATGCTTGGAGGGTTCAGAGTTTCACAGCTTGTAGCATTAGCATCTGTGATTATTGGAATTACGGGGTTTATTTTCTTAAGGCATAAATGTGAATCTAAATCATATCACCAAGATGTCTGATGTACCAGATGCTTGCTGAGAAAGACTGTGATAGAGGGGAAGTATAATGAAGAATATAGGGATACATTTAAAAAAGATTATAATAGCTGTAATTTTAATAATAGTTATATGATTAATATGTATTTTTATATTGTTTTATCCGTGGATTACGTTATGGATTCATATGAGTTTACTTCCTAATCCTCCAAAACCGGAGATAACCTATGGAGAGTTTCCGTTTAGATTGACTTATGAATTAAATGATGAAGTAAAAATAGTAGATGATACATTGATATGTAAATTTGACGGTTTTAGCGTAAATGAAGGAAGTGGAAAACGTCGTAAATGGAAGACATATTTAAAAAGTGGTAATACAAGAATAACATTATTTAAAAATGAAGAAATAGAGATATTTTTCACTCCGGGATTAAACGATGACACACTTGCGGCTACATATATGGGCGATACTGAATTTTATCAACCTAATATTAACTCTACCTTCCCGAATGCGTATTACACTAAAAATTTTGATGATAAAAGAGAAAATGCATATATTATTTCGGGAATTGATATGTGGCATGAATATGGTGTTAGATTAATTAAATGGGAACCATCAGCACCTATTCAAAATATTTTTAAGTAAAAATAGATAATTCTATAAAAGGCAGACTTGTTCTGCCTTTCTTACATCTATGAAACGATATATAGTAATCAAAATAAAAGAATAAAAATGTAAAATATAGTTGACTGTGATAGAAAAATAGAGTAAAATATAAACATAATTAATTTAAGAAACAGTAAAACCGTAATAAGTTATTCGGTATATTCATGTAATGGAAATATCAAACAGTAAATCGAAAAATTTATTATAATCGCATTTATTTAAGATTTATAGTCGGGTGATATAGAATAATTTTTAGATATGTTTTTGGGCATTTCAAGGAGATATTTGTATGAATAAAAAAATCTTAATTATAGTTTTAATTGTCGTAATTCTTGCGTTTGTAGGTTATAAGGCATACTATAATTATTATAATAAAGAATATTTATGGGCATTGGAAGAGGGGAGTGAGATTTTAAAAGAAAAGTTTCCTGATATAATAGACGATAACACCCAATTCGTTGCGTATTTTCATGATGATATCTGGCATATACAAAATATATATCTTGATGATATGGGAAATAAGATTGATAGCGATGATACAACAATATATGAAAATATTGATAAGGTTAAATATGTGAAAATAGATGTTGTAGGTGAAAATTTCACAAACACCGATATATTTATTGGAGATTATTATACTGAGAATGTGCCGTATGAAGTTGAATTTACAGGTGACGAAATCTTTATATTAAAAAAAGCGGAATGGATAGTCAGACGCTTGTTTAATAAGCTTTGCAGAATGGATTTCTTTTTATATCAGTCAGATAATTCTGATTACTTTCGAGTAAATTTTGATAAAGAAACTCCGGAAGGGGAAATGATTTATCGTGCTAAATATCCGTCGGGAATAGAAATTACATTCAGAAGAACTGATGGTATGATATTATTTATACATAATTATGGATTTTAAGAAAATGAATTATTATATTTTCCGTAATGCAAAAGTGTCAGATTTGTTTGAATTCTGTCTTGCTCCTGTCGAGCAGAAAAATAATAGTGCGGAAAATTATATATGCAAAGTAGGAGAAGGTGTTTTAAAATGTGTGAAAAGTTTGCATTTAATTTTAATATGTTAAGAGATAAAAAGGAAAAATGCTATTACTTATTAGCAAGTTTTAGTATATGTTTGTTTTCTGTATTAAATACCTATTTAAATCCTAAGTTGCAGGTAAATCCCTTGCTACCTAAAGGAATTATATTGGTATATACATTTATGTTTACATTATTTCCGTCATTATTTGAAGGAACTATTTTAGCGATAATTGTTAGAGCGGCTTTTAGAAAAGTTAACTTTAAAAATGTGTTTATAGGATTATGCACTATAACAATATTATTTGAATCTTTATTTGATATAGTGAGGCTGTGTATGATTGCTAATGAAAATGTGTTTATGATGTGCTGTATTAGTTTGTTGTTTATATATTTTAAGTTTATATTTTATTATTTTTCTTTAAAAATGAGTTTTAAGGATTTGAATAGAAAATCTATTTATATTGGATTGCTTGTAATACTTATATTTAATTTTCCGATAAGCATTTTTATGTGATTCATTATGATTTTTTCTTAATTAGCTATAAACTGCATATGATAAAATAACGGATATTAAAAGAGGAGAAGGTAGCAAGACGTCGAAATCTATATTACGAGGTGTGTGTAAATGCTTAAAATAATAATTACAGTCTTATTTGTGCTGATTCTGCTCGGCTTTGTACTGAGTCAGCATTTAAAAATTTATCGCTATGAGCTTTGGTTTAAAAATCTGCCTACCGAGTTTGACGGCTTTAAAATTCTGCATATCTCCGATT
>CAMCUJ010000059.1 GCA_945878965.1 uncultured Clostridia bacterium | reverse complement strand
AGAAGGCAGAGGAATTCGGTGTAACACTTACAGATGAAGAAAAAGCACAGGTTAAGAGCTTTGCCGATAACAACAAAACACAGTACGGTGATGAATATGAAAAGGTTCTTGTTTCAAACGGACTCAAATCTCATGAGCAGAGCATAAAGATGTTTGAAAGCAGCCAGATAATAGAAAATCTAACCCGAAAGTTTACTGAAGATCCTGCATCTGTCGGTGTTACTGATTTAAGTGAGCTTGCAGACTATGCAGCTGCCGATTCAGCAACTGTAAAGCACATTCTTCTTGTTACTACAGATGAAGAAACAGGAGAAGAAATGTCTGATGATAAGAAAGCGGAAGTCAGAGCTAAGGCTGAAGAAATTTTAGCCCGTGCAAAGAATGGCGAGGACTTTGACGCATTGGTAGAGGAGTTTAATGAGGATCCGGGTGAAACCGAGGAGGGTTACACATTCGGACCGGGCGAGATGGTTCCTGAGTTTGAGACTGCGTCATTTAACCTTAAGATTGGTGAGATAAGCGATATCGTTGAAACAAGCTATGGCTATCACATTATAAAGAGATTAGCAGGCTTTAATGACCTTCAGAATAAATGGATTAAGGAAGCAAATGTTAAGATTCATCGTAGAGCTCTTAATAAGGTTGTAGTTCAGAAAGATGAAGAAAATGCTTTCAAGGCAGAATAATTCTTAAAAAAGATAAACAAAATATTAAATATTAAAACACCTTCAACTTTTTTGCTTGAAGGTGTTTACTATTTCTGCGAAATAATATATAATATAATAAGTGTGAAGTTAAGTGTAAGAGTACGGAGTATAGAGTTATTCTCTCAGCCTTTCACTCTTAACACTTAACACTAATTTAAATAATATTAGCGGAGTTTGAAATGAATGAAAAAGTAATAACACTTGGAAGTGAAAATATCAGAAAGCTTGTTCTGAATATGTCAATTCCGGCAATCGGAGGAATGCTTGCGACTGCACTTTATACAATGGTTGACAGATTCTTTTTAAGTATGATGGTTGACAAGGCGGCGGGAAATAATCTTACTATGGCGGCAATGACGCTTTTAAATCCGTATACGCTTGTGGCTCTCGCTTTTCTGCTCCTTTTAAGCAGCGGAGCGACCTCGCTTATTTCCATTCACCTTGGTGAAAATAATATAGAAAAGGCGGAAAAGGTGCTTGGAAATTGTTTTGTAATGATAGTTTTCGGCTCATTATTGTTCGGAATTACAACGATAATATTTGAGAAGCCTTTGCTTAATCTATTCGGAGCGAGCGAAAATACCTACAATCTTACTCGTGATTATTTAAGAATTGTATGCGGAGGACTTGTTTTTCTTGGTATAAGCTTTGGTATGTCCTCAAACATAAGAGCGGAAGGCAGTGCTAAGACCTCTATGCTTGTAATGGCTCTTGGTGCGGGGCTTAATGTTCTTCTTGATCCTGTGTTTATAGGCGTATTTCACTTAGGTATAAAGGGAGCCGCTTATGCTACCGTTTTGGCTCAGGCAATTGCGGCAGGAGTTGTTATATTTTATTACACAAGTAAGCACAGCATTTTAAAGCTGAGATTTAAGAATTTTATTTTAGATTCAAGGCTTGTAATGCCAATACTATGGATAGGACTTCCTCAGTTTCTGCTTCAGCTTGTGTCGGGCGGAATAGGAGTTTTATATAATAATCTTCTTAAAGCTCAGGGACTTATTGCCGGAAGTGTTTCACTTGCCGATGATTACATAGCGGTTTACGGAATCATAAGTATGATTACTCAGATATTTTTAATGTCTGTTTACGGAATAAATAACGGTGTTCAGCCTGTTTTTGGCTACAATTACGGTGCAAAAAGCTTCAAGCGTGTTAAGGAGGCTTTTAGGGTTTCTGTGATATTTGCTACAATAATTCTGATTGTTGGTGCAATAATATGTATAGCGTTTCCTACGCTTTTGATTTCACTGTTTGAGGGAACCGAATATGTAGGCAGTCTTTCGGTGTATGCACTCAGAATACAGGTGTTTGTATGGCCGTTTATTGCGGTTTCCATACTTAGCACAAGCTACTTTCAGTCTGTCGGAAAGCCGGGAATTTCCATGATTGTTTCTCTTTCAAGACAGCTTATATTTCTTGTTCCGCTGCTTTTGATTTTGCCAAGCTTTATGGGACTTGACGGAATATGGTACAGTGCACCTTTTGCTGATTTGCTTGCAACTGTTTTGTCGCTTATACTTATGAAGCGTGAGTTTAAAGGTTTTAATATTAAATAAACTGATTAAGTTAGTCATTAGAGATTAAAGAGGGTGATTTATTGTGACATTATACAGCTTTATTTCATCGGGATTGAGTTATGTATTTACCACAATAATATATTTGTTTATATTCAGTGTAATAAGGCTTATTTATCTTGATATACGAAAGATGAGTACAGAAGATAAACGCCGTGAATATGAAAATCAGAATATGGTTCAGAGCCGTGGCACAGCTTTGAATAACCGACGTATTAATACTGCGGTTTTGCATACTGTTAAGAATAAAGAAGCTGTGGAATTAAGGCTTAAAAAGCAGTATATTATAGAAGAATTTGCGGTTTTCGGACGAGGCGAGGACTGTGAAATTCAGGTGAATAACAAATTCTTATCGCTTGAACATTTTCAGATATGGTTTGAGGACGGCGAATGGTTTTTACTTGATATGAAAAGCCGCAACGGAACATATGTAAACGATATACGGGTAAAGAAAACGGTTATATTAAATGACGGCGACGAAATATCTGCAGGAGGTCTTGAGTTTATTTTTGCTGTCTGAGATACTGTTTGTTAACTTTAGTAAAGGTAAAGAGGGGGTGATTAGCTATGCAAAGACTTAAAAAGGGTAATTATAAGCTTCCGGCTTATCTTCTTGTGATTATGAATATACTTGGCTTTGGACTTTTATGTATGGCTAATAACTTCGATCCTAATATTATGTATATAGGTCTTGGTATAATGGCTTTTCTCCTCCTTGTATACTGTATAGTGGTTGTTTGTCGTATGGGAGATAAATTCTTGATTCTTATTGCAAGTATGCTGATTACTATAGGACTCCTTATGCTGTGCAGACTTAATCTCAAAATGGGAGTAAGGCAAATAATTTGGATCGGACTTGGCGTTATTGTGTTTTTCACCTCATATTGTATATATTACAATATTTGGTTTTGGGATAAAATGTGGTTCGTATATTTGGGACTCGGAACGGTTCTTTTTATAATGACTCTTACGCTTGGACAAAAGGTAAGCGGCTCTACCAACTGGCTCAGTATTGCCGGAATTTACTTTCAGCCATCTGAAATTACAAAGATACTTTATGTAATGTTTCTTTCGTGTTATTACTCAAAATCGTGGGAATATCCCGTACTTAAAATTAAGCCTAAATATATAACGGCTATGGGAACGTATCTTTTTATATTGTTTTTGGTTATGCAAAGAGATTGGGGAACTATTCTTGTACTGTTCCTTATTTATATTTTTATGATTTATATTTATGAAAACGGATTCGGGTTTCTTGCGGCAAATTTTATGCTTGCTGCAGTTACGGCATTGCTTGGATATAAGTTTTTGTATCATATAAGAGTAAGGGTAAGCGTATGGCTTGATCCTTGGTCTGATATTGCAAATAAGGGTTATCAGATTACACAGTCGCTGTTTGCGATAGCCTCGGGCGGATATTTCGGCAGAGGACTTGGAAACGGTTCGCCGTCTTATATTCCGGAGGTTCATACCGATTTCATATTTGCGGCTATTTGCGAGGAAATGGGAGTGTTTGGCGGAGCGGCGGTTATAATATTGTTTTTCCTTCTTTCGTACCGCTGCTTTAAAATAGCACTCGGAGCTAAAAATCCGTTTAATAAGGCGGTCGGAGTCGGACTCACGCTTATGTTTGCGTTTCAGACATTTATTATTATAGGCGGAGTTATAAAGTTTATACCGCTTACGGGAATAACGGTTCCGTTTGTAAGCTATGGCGGAACATCGATTATTGCAAGCTTTATTTCACTTGGAATTATGCAGGCAATTTCCGCAAAGGAAGTACGAGGTGAAAAACGTGCGGGAAAATAAACGTATCATTCATGTTCTTATCGTGATCTCAATACTGTTTTTATCGCTTTTAACGTATCTTTTATACTTCAATATGTTCAGAGCCGAGGAAGTCGCTCTTAACAGCTATAACAGACGTCAGTGGGACGAAGAACGTTATGTTAAGAGGGGAAGCATCTATGACTGTGAGGGCATAGTTCTTGCAGAAACGGTTATAGGTGATGATAATTCACAGACGAGAAGATATCCTAAGGGCAGATTATACAGTCATATTATAGGCTATTATTCAAAGGTTTACGGAAAGAGTATGCTTGAGATGAAATATGACTCAATGCTTTTGGGAAAGGGTGATATTTCTTTAAGCTTTGGCGAGCTTAAGGAGGGCTATGACTTAAACCTTACAATTAACCATAAGCTTCAGGAATATGCCTATAATCAGATGAATTCACGCTCCGGTGCAGCTGTTGCGATGAACCCTCAAACCGGAGAAATTCTTGCAATGGTGAGTCTTCCTGATTTTGATCCGACTCCTGAGGCTATTGAACGTGACTGGAACAATATTGTTGAGAAAGAAAACTCACCGCTGTTGTCACGAGCGGTTCAGGGCGCTTATCCGCCGGGCTCAACTTATAAAATTGTAACTGCCGCCGCAGCCTTTGAAGAGGGTAGAAACAATGAAGAATTTAATGATACGGGTAAATTTGAGCAGGGCAGTCTTACGGTTGATAATTTTAACTCAAAGGCTTACGGTAAAATTAATCTTAAGAAGGGCTTTGCCGTTTCAAGCAATTTTGTTTTCTGTACTCTTGGCTATGAAATGGGAGCGGAGAAAATGAAGAATATTACGGAGCGGTTTTATATAGGCAAGGATTTTGATTTTGATTTGCCTATGAATACGGGAACTATAGGCTATAAATCAATGAATTCAAGCGACAGTGCTTTGGTTGCCATAGGTCAGGGAAAGCTTCTTACATCACCGCTTCAAATGGCAATGATTACATCGTGCGTTGCAAACGGCGGAAATATGATGAAGCCGTATCTTGTGGACAGTGTAACTACAGATAACGGCTACGTTGTTAAGAAAAACAGACCTCAATCCCTTGCGCTTCCGATTTCGGAAAATTGTGCCGATTATGTGAAGGAGCTGATGGTTGAAACGGTCAAAACAGGAACAGGAAGAAACGCTCAGATATCGGGTGTAACAGTTGCCGGAAAGACAGGAACTGCGGAGAATGAAACGGAAAAATCCCATGCTTGGTTTGTAGGCTTTGCACCGAGTGAAAATCCGAAAATTGCGGTGGCTGTAATTCTTGAGTATGACGGCGGTGAGGGCGGCGTTCATGCGGCACCTATTGCTAAGAATATTATGAGTAAGTATTTATCGCTTAAATGAGAAATTGTTTTATTAGGATATTTAATTAATATTTATTATGGTTGTTGAATAAAATTTACAAAGTATGATAGAGAGGACGAGATGTATTGAAAGCAGCTAATGTAAATTTGATAAGGAGAATGACGGCATTTTTGATTACCGTATCGTTATTTTCCGTAAACACTGTTTCGTTTGCATATGAAAATTATGCTGATGTGGATTATGAAATAGATTTTAGCGGCGGAGAAATTAAAACTGCGGTTATAGATGACAGCGGAGCATTTGTATCATCAACGAGCAGAAATATTCCGTCGGTAATAGAGGAAAAGAAAAGACAAGAGGAAGAACGCTTAAGAAGAGAAGCGGAGGAACAACGTCAAAGAGAAGAGGCGGAACAGCGTCAAAGAGAAGAAGCAGAGTTTTTGGCAAAGTACGGTGAAACTCCGAGCCAAAAAAGAGAAAGAGTTCTCAGGGAAATAAAGGCGGTTGAGGTTGAGGCAACGGCTATTAAGTCTGCGGATATTTATTCAAGCAGAAGTAAAACCAAAAAAATCGGCTCTGTTAAAAAGGGAGATAAGCTTATTTATATTGACCATGTGGGAGAAGAACTTGCATATATTAAGGTTATAAGCAGCGGTGTGAAGGGTTATGTTAATTATTCTGCGGTCAGTGTTTCAACTAAGAATTACACTGTATATGAGGATTTCTCAAATATTGATAAGGATACGTTTGTAAATGCTAAAGGCTACAGCAGTAATACGGATTATTTGGTTTGGGTAAATGTTGAACGTCAGAAGGTTAATGTATTTTTGGGAAGCAAGGGAAATTGGAAGATAGAAAAGGTGTTTGACTGTGCAACGGGTGCAAATAAAACTCTTACACCGACAGGCGAGTATACACATACTCTTAAGTCGGACGGCTGGTATAATCCGGGTTATTATGTACGGCCGGTTTTATATATTGATACAGGCAGAGGACTTGCGTTCCATTCAATTTTACATAACCCTAACGGAAGTATTCAGGACGGAACCTTGGGACGACCGGCTTCGCATGGCTGTATTCGTATGGCGGATAAGGATATACAGTGGATGTATCAGTATATTCCGACAGGAACTAAAGTAGTCGTTTGGTAACGGTGAAAGGAGCTTAAGACTATACTTATGAAGAATGAAAAATCAGATACTCTTTCTGTTGTGGTTTTGGCGGCAGGAAACAGTACACGTATGAACAGTGAAAATACCGGCAATACTCCTTATATAAATAAGCAGTTTATAAATATCGGCGATGTTCCCGTTATAATCCACACTCTTAAATGCTTTGAAAGTCTTGAGGCTGTTACGGAAATTCTTGTTGTTACGCTTGGAAAAGAAATTGCTGCTATGAAAAGCGTTATAGCGGAATATGGTATCACTAAGGTCATAGATGTAATCGAGGGCGGAAGTATAAGGCAGAAATCGGCATATAAGGCTCTTAAATACGGATTAAAGGGTGATTATGTCGCAATACACGACGGTGCAAGACCGTTTGTAGAGAGTGATATGATTGAAGATACATTTAAAAATGCCGTTAAATTCAAGGCAGCAGCTCCTGCGGTTGAGGTTAAGGACACACTTAAGGAGGTTGACGAGAACGGATTTGTTATAAGTACTCCCGACAGAAGCGTTTACAGACAGATTCAGACACCGCAGATTTTTGAGCGTTCACTTATTTTAAAGGCACACGAGATTGCTGAAAATGAAGGCTATATAGGAACGGATGACTGCTCGCTCGTTGAGCATATAGGTGAAAAAGTTATACTTACAAAAGGCGATTATAATAATATTAAGGTTACAACAAGAGAGGATATTCCGATTGCAGAAATAATTTATAAAACTAAACATTCAATATAGGATATGTGAATGAAAAACGGAGGATAAAATGCGTATAGGATTTGGATATGATGTTCACAAATTTGCCGAAAACAGAAAATTAATTCTCGGAGGAGTTGAAATTCAGCACGAGATGGGTCTGCTCGGTCATTCGGACGCAGATGTACTCATTCATGCGATAATGGATGCACTTTTAGGTGCGGCGGCACTCGGAGATATAGGAAAGCATTTTCCCGATACATCGGATGAATTTAAGGGAATTGACAGTATGGTGCTTCTTAAAAGAACAAAAGAGCTTCTTGAAAAGAACGGTTTTTCCGTAAGTAATATAGATTCAACAATAGCCGCACAGGCACCAAAGCTTGCACCGCATATAGAAAAGATGCGTGAGAATATTGCAGCTGCCTTAGGGATAGATAAAGCTCAGGTGAGCGTTAAGGCTACAACTACCGAAAGGCTCGGCTTTGAGGGAAGAAAAGAAGGAATTTCGGCATATGCCG
>CAMCUJ010000058.1 GCA_945878965.1 uncultured Clostridia bacterium | reverse complement strand
CGGCTCAGGATTGTTGCAGTAAATAAATTTGCCGCCGCCCACAGGCTCAAAGCTTAACAAATTCACATCGTTATCGCTGTTTTCGTTTGCATAAGCAAATGAAAATAACATTAATGTAATGCACATCAAACACAAAACAAGCTTTTTCATAATAACCATCCCTTCAAAACAAAATATACATCTTCCATAACAAAAACCAATATTTAATCTCTTTAATATATATTGTACCATATTAATCAAAAATCCGCAAGACCTTTGAGATCCTGCGGAAATCATTCAATAAGGCGCAGAGCGCCGTTATTATATTAACAACTGTTTTATTTGTGTTTCACGTGAAACAGCTCTGTTTATTCGCACAGTGCGTCATATAATTCCTTTGTTAATTCCCCGACGCTTTTAATTTTATCTTCATCTGTCTTTCCTTCTTCAATTCTCTTAACAAATGCAGAACCAACAATTAAACCGTCAGCATAAGGCTTAAGGCTTCGGATATTATCGGGAGTTGATATTCCAAATCCGATACACTTTGGAATATCACTTAAGCTGTTAAGAGTATCAAACATAGAATTAAAATTAGTTTTAAATTCCTTTCTTATTCCCGTAACGCCAAGCGAGGATACACAGTATAAGAACCCCTTAGCCTTATCGGTTATGTTCTTCATTCTCTCTTTAGTTGAAGTAGGTGCAACCATACTTATCTGATATACTTCGTACTTTTCGGTATATTCATAAATTTCGTCACTTTCCTCATATGGAAGATCCGGAATTATAACTCCGTCAATTCCAACCTCCTTGCATCTCTTAAAAAAGCGGTCAATGCCATAGCTTAATATACTGTTAAAATACATCAGATATACAAGCGGAATATCGGTTTCTTCTCTGAGTCCCTCTACCATATCCATAATTTTATCAAGATTAACTCCGCCCTTTAATGCTCTGACATTAGCTCTTTGTATAACAGGACCCTCTGCTATCGGGTCTGAAAACGGAACTCCTATCTCAACTACAGACGCACCGCAGCGTTCCATTTCGAGAATTGTTTCACGTGTAACATCAAGGCTTGGGTCGCCTGCCGAAAGAAATGTAACAAGCGCCTTTTGGTTATTCTCTTTAAGCTGTTTAAATTTTAAGTCAATTCTATTCATTTATCTCCACTCCCATATACTTAGCAATTGAATAAACGTCCTTATCTCCTCTGCCGGAAATACATATTACCATTATATCGTCCTTAGTCATATCCTTAGCCACCTTAATTGCCTGTGCAACGGCGTGTGAGCTTTCAATTGCCGGAATTATTCCCTCTGTCTTTGTAAGATAACAGAAAGCGTCAACCGCCTCTTTGTCGGTTATCGGGTAATACTCCGCACGCTTCGTCTTTGCAAGATGAGCGTGCTCAGGTCCTATTCCCGGGTAATCAAGACCGGCGGAAATTGAATATACAGGCATAATTCCGCCGTTTTCGTCCTGAAGAAACAGAGATTTCATTCCATGCAGAACGCCTTCGGTTCCCTTGGTAATAGTTGCGGCATGGCGCTCTGTATCTACACCATCTCCTGCAGCCTCTGCACCGATTAGTCTTACCTCTTTATCCTCTATAAAGTTATAAAACGCTCCCATAGCATTACTTCCGCCGCCTACGCAAGCTACAACAGCACTTGGAAGTCTGCCCTCTTTTTTAAGTATCTGTTCTTTTATCTCACGGCTTATAACGCTCTGAAAATCTCTTACAATAGTCGGAAATGGGTGAGGCCCCATAACTGAGCCTAAAACATAAAATGTATCATCCGCTCTTGCCGCCCATGCACGCATTGCCTCGTTGCAGGCGTCCTTAAGAGTTCCCGTTCCCGATTCAACTCCCGTAACAGTAGCTCCGAGCAGGTTCATTCTGAACACGTTTAGGGACTGTCTTTCCATATCTGTAATTCCCATAAAAACTTCACATTCAAGTCCGAAAAGTGCTGCCGCAGTTGCCGCCGCAACTCCATGCTGACCGGCTCCGGTTTCGGCTATAATTCGTTTCTTGCCCATTCTCTTTGCCAAAAGTGCCTGTCCGAGTACGTTATTAATCTTATGTGAACCTGTATGGTTTAAATCCTCTCTCTTTAAATAAATCTTAGGACCGCCCAAATCCTTTGTCATTTTCTCTGCATAATACAAAAGCGAAGGTCTGCCGGCATATTCATTAAGATAAAATTCCAGCTCCTTTTTAAATTCGGGGTCCTCCTTTGCAATATTATATTCTCTATCTATTTCATCCAAAACCTTCATCAAGGTTTCAGGGGCATACTGCCCTCCGTAATTTCCAAATCTGCCTTTACTCATTTTTAATATCTCCTTCTTTTTGTCTTGGCGGTTTTTTGTCCTTAGCGGTTTTTTGTCCTTGCCGGCAACGAGCCGCCAAAAGATGCTGTCCCGGTCAGCTGATGCTGACTTTTCTCATTGGTGGCAACAAACTGCCAAAACCTACACCGCACTGTCTGCTCTCCTCGCTGCCTCAATACACTTCTTTATCTTCTCTCTGTCCTTAAAACCGTCACTCTCTGCTCCACTGCTCACATCTACCATATACGGTCTTACCTCTTGAATTGCATTTCTGATATTTCCACAGTTAAGTCCTCCGGCAAGTATTATATCCTTGCAATTCACACTCGCTAAAATATCCCAGTTAAAGCTCTCTCCGCTTCCGCCTCGTTCTCCCTTTTTATAGGTATCAAGTAAAATTCTATCTGCTTTAATTTTTGACATTTTTTCTAAATCGTCCGAATTCTTAACAGACACAGCCTTCCAGATTTCTCTCAGTTTTTCATTCCTTAATTTCAATATATAGTCATTATTCTCATCGCCGTGAAGCTGAATTACATCAAGATTTAACATAGAGGATATTTCGGAAATTTTGTTTATATCCTCATTAACAAAAACTCCGACGGTTTTAATTTCGGGACTAAGCTTTTCAATTAACATTTTTACACAGCTTGGCTCAACATATCTTTTGCTGTCCGCAAAAATGAAGCCTATATAATCAGGTAAAAATTCATTTACATATTCTATATCTTCCATTCGACGTAAACCGCAAATCTTAATTTTAGTCATAATCAAAGCTCTCCTCTGATTTCCCTGAACTTATCGCTTATGCTGTCCGCTCTCATAAACATTTCGCCAATCAAAACCGCATTAACTCCAAGACCCTCTAAATACTCCATATCGGAGCGTGAGCGTATTCCGCTCTCACTTACAACCACCTTTTCCTTCGGAAGCATTTCAATTAACCTTCCGGTAGTAGTTAAATCCTCCTCAAAGGTATAAAGATTTCGGTTGTTAATTCCTATTATATCAAAGCCAAGCTCTAAAATCCGCTTTAGTTCTTCCTCATTATGAACCTCGGTAAGACACTTTAAATTCAAGGAATGTGCAATTTCCTTATATCTATTTAACTGTTCATCACTAAGTATTGCGGCAATCAAAAGAATTGCATCTGCTCCTATGTTAAATGCTTCATATATCTGATATTCATCAATTATAAAATCCTTTCTTAAAACAGGAATTGTAGAAAACTCCTTTATATCTTTCAGAAAGCTTGGACTTCCCTGAAAGAAATCCTCCTCCGTAAGTACCGATATTGCGCTTGCTCCTGCCTTTATATATTCTTTGGCTGTTTCACGTGGAACAAAATTTTCACAAATAAGACCCTTTGACGGCGAAGCCTTTTTAACCTCGGCAATAATGCTTATTTTATCCTTTCCCTTAAGTGCGTCATAAAAATTAAGAACTTCACGGTTTAAGGAAAGCGCTTTGTTCTTAACATCATCAAAAGTCACTTCTTTTTTCTGATTTTCAATATAAATCTTCTTTTTATCAACTATTTTATCAAGTATCACAATTAGCACTCTCCCTAAAAACTATTGCTGACATCTACTAAATCACGATATTTTTCATATGCCTTTTTGCTGTCTATAATTTCTGCCGCAACAGCAATTCCGTCCTTAAGACTTTCAGCCTTTCCGCTGCAATAAATTGCCGCAGCAGCATTCAAAAGAACTATATCACGCTTTGCACCCTTTTCGCCCTTTAGAATATTAAGCGTAATTTCAGCATTTTCATCTGCCGTTCCACCCAAAATTCCTGATTCGTCAACTCTCTTTAAGCCAAGCTCCTCAGGTGAAATAACATAATCAATAACCTTTCCGTCCTTAATTTCGGAAATTGCGGTTTCGCTTACCGTTGAAAGCTCATCCATTCCGTTTGAAATTCCGTTCACAACCATACCGCTTTCAACGCCCATTTTAAGCATTACATTTGCAAGCGGATTTGTAAGGATTCTGTCATAAACTCCGACAACCTGCATAGGTGCGTCCGATGGGTTTGAAAGAGGACCCAAAACATTAAATACAGTTCTTACTCCAAGCTCTGAACGTACAATTCCAACATTCTTCATAGATTTATTAAAGGTACGTGCAAACATAAAGCCAATACCGACTTTTTCAACACACTGCTCAACCTGATTTGGCTCAAGCATAATATTTACGCCAAGCTTTTCAAGTACATCAGCACTTCCGCTTTTGCTGGAAATTGCACGATTGCCGTGCTTTGCAACAGGAATACCTGCCGCCGAAATTACAAATGCCGCAGTTGTTGATATATTAAAGGTATTGGTTCCGTCACCGCCCGTACCTACAAAGTCAACATATTTTTCACACTTAGGCTTTATGTGTGACGCTTTCTCCTTAAGCGTAACCGCACAGCCAACTATTTCATCAACTGTTTCGCCCTTCATTCTGAGTGCTGTTAAATACGCACTTATCTGTGCATTGGTCGCTCTGTCCGAAAGTATATCGTCAGTTGCCTTTTTTGCCTCCTCCATAGTAAGGTTTTCTCCCGTTATAAGCTTTGCTATTGCCTCTTTTATCATAAACTCACATCCTTTCAAAGAATTACTCTATACTTAAAAAATTCTCAATCATCTTAAATCCATTTGGTGTAAGCACAGATTCCGGATGAAACTGAATACCGTAAACATCATAGTCTTTATGTTTAACCGCCATTATAAGCCCATCACGGCTAAGTGCCGTAACCTCAAGTACACTCGGAAGTGTTTCACGTGAAACAACAAGTGAATGATATCGTCCAACCTCTGTGTTTTTATCAAGCCCTTTAAATATAGGACAGTCGGTATTAAGCTCAATAATGTCTGCCTTTCCATGCATAAGCGTTGGTGCGTGAACAATATCTCCTCCAAATGCCTCGCCTATCGCCTGATGTCCAAGACACACACCAAGCATCGGAACCTTGCCGGCTAATTCTTTTATAGCCTCAATGCAAATTCCGGCATCCTTAGGAAAGCCCGGACCGGGTGAAATTATTATGTGCGACGGATTTAATTCTTCTATTTCTTTAACTGTTATTTTATCATTTCTTACAACCTTTATATCCGAATTAATAGTTCCTACATACTGATATAAGTTATATGTGAATGAATCGTAATTATCTAAAATTAAAATCATAGCTAACCCTCCCGTGATTAGGACTGTAAATCCTGTGCTTGCTCTATCGCCTTAATCATAGATGCCGCCTTGTTTACACTTTCCTCATATTCCTTTTCCGGAATTGAATCATATACAATTCCGCCGCCTGACTGAATATATGCCTTATTATCCTTGAAAAGTGCGGTTCTTATTGTTATACAAGAATCAAGATTTCCGTTAAAGCTTATATAGCCTATTGCACCGCCGTATGTTCCTCGTCGTACCGTTTCAAGCTCATCTATAATCTCCATTGCCCTAACCTTTGGAGCTCCCGAAAGAGTTCCTGCCGGAAGTACCGAGCATAAAGCATCAAATACACTTTTGTCATCGGAAAGCTTTCCTTTTACATCCGAGGTCATATGCATTACGTGTGAAAATCTCTGAATATATTTAAGTCTATCGACATATACAGAGCCGAACTTACTTACCTTTCCGATATCGTTTCTGCCAAGGTCAACAAGCATTGTATGCTCTGCATTCTCCTTCGGATCGGCAATAAGCTCCTTTTCAAGTCTTATGTCCTCATCAGGTGTCTTACCTCTCGGACGGGTTCCTGCTATAGGGCTTGTCTGAACCACTCCGTCCTCAACCCTTACAAGCATTTCAGGAGATGCACCCGCTATTTGATAATTATCAAATTTTAAATAATACATATACGGTGACGGGTTTATAAGTCTGATTGCTCTGTAGGCATTAAACGGGTCAGCGTCAGTTTCAATGGTAAATCTTTGCGACAATACAACCTGGAATATATCACCGTTTTTAATGTATTCCTTTGCCTTTTCAACTATAGAGCAGAACTGCTCCTTGGTCATATTGCTTTCCGGCTTAATTCCGGCTCTGAAATTCTGACTTTTCTTGTTAAAGCCTATTTTGCTGTTTGAAATCTCGTTCTGAATTTCAATTATACGTCTTGTTGCTCGTTCATACTGAAGTTCAATGTCACTGTCAACGTGCATATTAACTATAATTATAAGCTTTTGTTTCACGTGGTCGAATGCTATAATCTCATCAGTGAACATAAAATCCATATCGGGTAAATTAAGCTCATCCTTTGGAGCGTTCGGGAGAAACTCGCTTAGTCTTACTATATCATAAGCAAAGTATCCTACTGCACCGGAGCTGAACTTTGGAATATTTTCAAGTATAGGTGATTTATATTTTTCGCAAAGCTTTTTAAGCTCCTCGATAGGCTCACCCTCAAAGGTTTCACTGCGTTTTTGATAATCCGTAACAGTAATTTTATTCTTATAGCTTTTAAATTCCAAAAACGGGTTTCTTCCAATAAATGAATAGCGGTTCATATCTTTATTACCCTCTACCGATTCAAGAAGAAAGCAGAACTTATCGTCCTCAAGCTTCTTAAACATAGATATTGGAGTATCCATATCCGCATAATACTCAATTGTTATAGGAATTATATTATAGCTTTCTGCCAATTCTTTTGCTTTTTCTAAACTTGGATAAAACATAAAAAATCCTCCTTATACTTTGATAAGAGGATAGACAGACTTAAAAATAATATACAACCAATAAAAGTATATGAATACAAAAGCGTAGCTGTATAAAATCCAATATTTAATTTTAGAAACGGGACTTTTTCACCCATACTATTCTAAACTATTCTATTCTAATCTAAGTCTTATCTATTCTACTCTAATCTATTTTATATAATTCTAAATAACGTCAAACAATGCTATTATTAATAGTATACTCGTATAAAAAAGATTTGTCAATACTTTTTAAAAAATTTTTTATTTATTTTAAAAATCCTATACCGCAAAATGCGGTATAGGACATCAAACCGATTACGATTAGCAGCCGCAGCCACAGCCATCGTTGTCGTTGTTACAGCAGCAAACGAAGATAAGGATTAAAAGTATAATCCAGATACAGCTATTGTTACCGCCAAATCCGCCAAAGCATCCCATACTAACAACTCCTTTCTGTAAGCCTAAGATATTTTAATCTTTTCTCTATTTTATAAATATGTGGATAGAGAATTTAAGTAACTCAAGCCATACTACAGGTATTCGCGTGGTTAAGCATTTATGTTTCACGTGAAACAGGTCAACTGTTTAACCGCGTGAATACCTATAGGAGGCAACTGAAAAATTAATTCCTTAATTAATCACAACAGCAGTCATTTTGTGAATTCGATTCAAATCCGAATCCGCAGCCGCAGTCGTTGTTTCGTGAAGATATGTCGCAGTCATTATTTCTTCCCCACAATCTCTGACAGCAGTTATCGTTATTACAACAGCAGAAGAATAATAATATAATAAATATTATCCATATGCAGCTGTTATCACTGCTTCTATTGTTATTACAGCAACTCATTTTTTAAAATCACCTCCGAGGTTTAATTTTGTTTTTGATTTTTGTTTTTGATTTTTGTTTTTGATTTTTGTTTTTGATTTT
>CAMCUJ010000057.1 GCA_945878965.1 uncultured Clostridia bacterium | reverse complement strand
TAGGATTTGAGTCATTTCTTTTTTTGTTACGGAGCTATCTTAATGCAACAGCCCCATTTTTTTAGTTTCCGATGTTTCCTAACTTACAAGATAAACTACTCAATCTTCAATAAGTAAGGAAGATATATTACATCTTTGTTACGACGATGTTAAATTATACTATGATTTCTTTTAGTGCTATAGACAAATTTGTTGATATATGATATATTAAATATAATAAAATAATCACATAATATGCACCATTATTTTGACAATTTGAATGAAATTTTTGTTTAAATATAACTTTTGTGAAAATAATATTTGAATTAATATATAAAAATAATTTAAGGGAGAGGATGGTAAATGCCCGGATATATATATGAGGCGGTTGACGATAGGGGTCAAGTTAAAAAGGGCAGAATGTCTGCCGACAGTATGGGGTCATTTTATAAGGCACTCAGAAATGAGGGGCAATATTGTATAAAGGTTAAGGAGGTTGCATCGGCTGAGCTGGTTTCCTCGGACGGAAACGGTAAAGGCAGTATTAAGCCTAAAGAATTATCAATTATCTGCAAGCAGATGGCGATAATGCTTAACTCGGGTATAACGATTATAAAATGTATTGATATTTTATACAATCAGACCGAGAAGCCTGCAACTAAAAAAGTGCTTTGGTCGGTATATGAAAATATTCAGCAGGGACATTCATTAAGTTCTGCAATGAGAAAACAAAATAATGCATTTCCAACATTTATGCTTAATATGATTGAGGCCGGTGAGGCGAGCGGTAATATTGATAGTGTTATGCAGAAGCTTGCGGATTTTTATGAAAAGGATGTAAAGCTTAAAAATAAGATTACGGCAGCAATGATATATCCTATAATTTTGCTTTGTGTATCTGTTGTAGTTGTTGCGACTTTGCTTGTGTTCGTTATGCCGCAGTTTACAGGAATGTTTGAGTCGGCGGGAGCGGATCTTCCGGCGACCACCAAGATTCTTATAGGTATGAGTGATTTCCTTCAGAATTATTGGTATGTGGTTCTTATCGGCGGAGTTCTTTTGGTTGCGGCATATAAATTCCTTACTATGCTTCAGCCGGTAAAAAGAGAATTTGATAAAATAAAGCTTGATATTCCAAAGGTCGGAAAGCTTTATAAAACCGTAGTTGCGGCGAGATTTGCCAGAACAATGTTTTTCTTATTCTCAAGCGGTTTGTCACTTATTAAATCAATTGAGCTTACAGCAAGAGTTATCGGCAACGCTTATCTTGATGAGCTTTTGATAGGTGTTAAGACAGATATTCAAAAGGGTATACCTATGTCGGTAGCTATTCAGAAAATAGGTGTTTTTCCGTCTATGCTTATTTCAATGCTTAGTATAGGTGAGCAGGCAGGTTCGCTTGAAGAGGTTATGAGCAAGACGGCAGATTTCTATGATGAGGAATCGGACGCTGCGATTACAAAGATGGTTTCTATGCTTGAACCGCTTATGATTGTAATGCTTGCGGGTGTTATAGGCTTCGTTGTAATTTCTATTTTACAGCCTATGATGGGAATGTATGATTTCATTGGATAATTTTCTAAGGATTTAAATTTAAAACAAAGAAAAGGGTGAATTGTTTTGTTATTGGCAATTGATATAGGCAGCAGAAATACTAAGTTTATCGAAGGAGAATTCTGGAGAGATAAAATTGATAAGATAGTTATAAATAAATATGATGTGCTGGAGACTCCCGAAGGTACGGTAAGTGACGGCATTATAACAGATAAAACGGGGCTTTATGTTTTTTTGAGAGATTTGATTGAGGAAAAGGAAATTAAGTCTAAGAATGTTGTGTTTACTCTAAGAAGCACATCTGTACTTTCCCGTGAGATAATTCTTCCTCAGGCTCCGCCTAAAAGACTTAAGCTTATGGTTGAAAATGAGATGTATAATATTTTGAATATCAATAAGGAGTATTACATAGACTACACGGTTATAAAGCCGGAGGGTTCAAACTTCAGAATTATGGCTTATGCCGTACCGGTTGAGCTTGCGCTTCAGTATTATGAGCTTGCAAGGGATTTAAAGCTTAATCCTTATGCTCTTGATGTACATGCAAACTCTATAATAAAGCTTTTTGAGGGCGGTGCCATAAACGACATTCCGATTGAGGATAAGGCTATAATTACCGTTGATATGGGAAATAAGCTTATGAATATCAATATGATTATTAATTCGGAGAACGTATTCTCACGTTGTCTTGAGCTTAATGCCTTTGAATTTGAAACCGACCTTTATAATATGGGCTTTGCAAAGAGTGAAAAGAATAATTTCTCGGGAGTTGATATGGATCCGCTTTATATGAATAATATGTCTATGACAGCACTTGCAAATAAGG
Source organism: uncultured Clostridia bacterium (assembly GCA_945878965.1). Taxonomy (GTDB): domain Bacteria; phylum Bacillota; class Clostridia; order Monoglobales; family Monoglobaceae; genus CAMCUJ01. The sequence goes on along the minus strand of CAMCUJ010000057.1, from coordinate 5,597 downwards.
TTATAGAAGAAATAAACAAGATGCGACAGTTTGAGCTTTTACGTTCAAGCAGTACACCTATCAGCCACGTATTTTTATACGGGGGAGTTTCTAAAATCAAAAATATTGACCAATACTTAGAAAATGCTCTTCAGATACACGTAGAGAAGATCAGCCGTATTACAAAGCTTGGTCAGCATTACGGATTTGACTTGGTTGATATGATACCGACAGCCGGCAGCCTTATAAGAGTTCCTAATATAAAAATGATGGAAACGCTTCCTCAGCAGCTTGCTTGATTGCTAAGGTCAAAGTAATATGATTAAGGTGAATTTGAAAATTAGGGAAAGGAGTGTTTTTGTTGATAGATGAAAGAATTATGAGCGGCTCTGTTATGAGTGGTGAAAAGGGTAAGAGCAGTTATAAACAAAACAGCAAAAAGAACGAGAAAAAGGAACCAAAGCAAAGAAAACCGAGAGAGCTTAGTGTTCAGAAGGACATAAACTTTTTTAACAGTGTTAAGAATGACAGAAAGAGAAATGTTAAGAAGAATGCATCTAAGCTTAATATCATATGCATATGCGGATTGGTAGTTATTATAGGTGTTTCGTATCTTGCAACATTAAAATTAAATTCTGATGTAAAGTCGGATATTAAAGCGGCGGAAAGATACATAAATGACCCTATGATAAAAATTCAGATGGATAATATAAATAAGAATAAATCCGATGTTGAGCAGATAGGTCGTCTTGCATCATCTGCTAAGGTTACACACGAAGCTATGATTGTAAGACCGCTTATAACATCCGATATATTAAGTTCTATAATTAAGTGTATGCCAAAAACAGTTACATTTACAGGAATTGAATATGATAACGGAGTAATAGTTCTCTCCTGTAAGTCGAAAACCGATATAGTAGCTGCGGATTTTGCAAATTCGCTTAAAGGGGTCGAGGGATTTAAGAGTGTTACGTATGAGTCTGTTTCAAGAAGCATTGATACTGTTACAAATGCAGCGGCGGTTGTTGAAGGAACAACAGGCGGATTTAATGAAGAGAATGTAAAGCTGCCGACTAATGTAACAAGCGACAGTGCAGGAAACAGTGCGAGTATTTCAAGCTCCGGCGAAAACGGAATAGTAAGTGTTCTTAAAAAAATCGCAACAGGTAATGCTGTTGCACCGTCAACCACTAATTATAAATATGATTATAATATTATAGTTACACTTGATAATGCGGAGGTGAAAGCAGATGAAGCTAAATAGACGTGAAAAAATATTAGTATTTGTGCTTTTATACTTCATAATTCTTGCCGGAGGTTTTCAGTTCTTATTGAAGCCGGCAATTACAACCTATATGGAAAATAAAGCTGCACTTGCTGAGCTTAAGGCTAAAAAGAATGAGATAGATATGCTTGTAGGTCAGGAAACATTATATGAAAAGCAGATAGTAAAGAGCATAGAAAATATTGAGAAAGAAATAGAATATTATCCGTCAAGCATTGATATGGAGAAAACACACTCACTTCTTAGTGAGCTTGGCAAAGATTATAGTCTTTCACTTGTAAATATCAATGTTCCGGACTATGAAAATGTTGTTGAGATAACTCCAAATTCCGAGGTTCCGGCAACTCAGCTTAAAAAGAGTACTATTGATATAGAGTTTGAAGGAACTTATCTTGGAATAGCTAAGTATATTGATAAGATTGACGCATTCAACAAAGCAATGCGTATTGCGGAATTAAAAATAGAACCTGCAAGAGGTGCTAATTTATTGGCTGCAAAATTCAAAATAGATATATACACTGTTCCGAGACCGGATAAGGAAGGCTTATATGATTATGTTTTCCCTAATGCTCCGGGCATTATGCGAGACAGCGGCGGATTCTAAATTAATATTGTTGCAAAGGCGGGAGAAAAATGCTCATCGCCTATTTGCATAAATTAGATATATGCGGTATAATTTTAATATTAGAAATTTAAAATTACTGTATATTATTCGGCAATTTTTGCAGAATTATTGTTAATTATAGTTAAGCATTGTTTGAGATGTAACGATTATATAATATATGGACTAAATTATTTATTAAGATCAAGCATCGATATCGGGGAGGGTTTGTCTTAAAAAAACTTAAGGGTCAGGCTCTGAAAAGAGGAGTGAGTAATGAGTGTTTAAAAAAATGTTGAAAATGATTAGGGATAAGCAAGGTGCGGCACTTATATCGGTTGTACTTTTATTTATTGTACTTTCGATAGTGGGTATCTCGCTTACCGGTGTTGCTATGTATTCGCACAGGAAGTCTATAAGTAACTGGGAATATGAGCAGGCACATTATATAGCAAGGTCATCGGCAATATCAATAAGAGATTATGCAAAATCAATAATAAACGAGATTACAAGTATTGATAATGAAATCGCAGATGTTGAATATCAGATAATGATTGAACAGTCAAAGGCGGAACCAAATCTTGATCCGCTTATTGATTTGAGAGATGAGCTTATATCTAAGTCAAATGCCGAAAAGGCTAAAATAGAATCTATCTTATCAACCGGAACAAACGAGATAAAGGCTACGGGAAAAATATTATCTGCAACAGACGATGATTTTGAAGCTACGATAATCGAGCTTGAAGCCGGAGAAGACGCGTATTCAAAGCGAAAGTACAAAGTCAGCTCAAAGGGCAAGTTTCAGGGTGTTGAAGCCGTTGCGACCGTATACATAAACTACAAGCCTATTGACGAATATCTTCCGTATCTTGGGCCTACACCGGAGCCGGGCGGAAGTTATGGCGGACTTATGGACAGCTTTGTATTCTATTCGGAAGTTAAAACTATAATGGCATCATATATAGAGGGCGATGTTAATATTTTAAGAAATACTTCACCTATAGCCGCAACCAATAATGTTGTAATCGGCGATATGTTTGTCGGAAGCTTTACCGATGGAGGAGTTTTTGCTCAGACTATTCAGGGTGATTTGATTGCACCTCATTCCATAACGCTTCATGGCTGTGATATTTCGGGAGCCGTAATTGTTGATGGTGATTTTAAGACCGGTGTTTCAACTAAAATCAATGAATATATATCGGCAAGCGGAAATGTTGCGCTGGAGAATAATGCGGTTGTTCCTATCGTTTATACCAAAGGTAATTTAACCATGGGCAATAATTCGGGCGGAGCAAGTATAACAGGCTTTGATACGGGTGACGGAACGCTTACTGCGGCAAAATCCGATGGTTTAATCGAGATTACAAATTCAACTGCTACAGGAAATGTTATTTCCAATGAGGGAATTCATGTTTTAAGAGGTGTTGTAATCGGTAATCTTGTAACAGCCGGAGCGGTTGTATTAGAGCAGCCTGATACAAAAATATACGGTAATGTAATCGGCAATAAAAGTGTACTTGTAGATATGTCAACTGTAGAAGGCAATATTTACTCTCAGGGTGATATAATACTCGAAATGCCTACAATTACCGGAAATGTAGTTTCAAAAGGTAACATATTACTTCCGTCAGGTCATTGGGGCGGAACCTTTAACGGCGACCTTATATCCTACGGTGATATAAGAATTGAGCACGGCGGCTGTGCTGTTAACGGTAATATTATAGCTATGGGGGATATATATATTGACGGAAACGTTCAGTCGGTTACGGGTGAGATTATATCTATAGGCGGAACGATTACGGATAACCGTTGGGGCGATAAATCCGCTAACTATAAGGAACCGCCGCTTGTTAGTGATATTACGGTGCCCGTTCTTAAGGCGGAGCGTATAGATGTAGAGCTTCCTCGAATTGAGGATACTTCTCTTACACTTAAAAAGTTTTATAAGTTTACAATTCCGGGATATGTAAAAGCAAAAGATGCAGATGCATATAAAGAAGATAACAGAAGTATAGTTATAAATTCAAGCGGTAAAATTAATACGGATTGGTTTGATCCGCGCTATGGAAACGATGACTGCTTACTTGACAAAGATACAGGCTGGTCAGCCTATCCTAATCAGACTCTGATTATTGATGCCAGCGATGATGATATAGATTTGTATTTGGATGGTTCGCTTAAGTTCCAGTCGTCATATGTAAATAAGATACTTGTAAGAGGAAGCAACATAGTAAGAATCTTTATGGAAAAGGGTTCTGAGTTCATTATGGATAATGTGCATATTACATCTGAGATTAATGAGCATTATGTATATTCTAATTGGGGAAGCATTACAACTGATGAACACGAAAGCAATGATGGACTTACACCGCCGAACTTATATATTATGGCTTCATCCGCTGAGCTTCAGTCAGATATTCCTAAGATTAGCTTTGGTTCGACGAGCGGCTCAAATTGTTTTGAAGGATATATTATATCGCCGTCATCATCAATTACAGTAAAAAATACAAGAGTTTTGGGTGCTATTGTTGCTGAAAGCCTTGAAAGCTTACATTCCTCAAATATGAGATTCTATCCGGCACGAAAGCTTGATCAGGCACTAAATGGTCTTGATTATACTTTTAAGGAGATTCAGGTTGACAAAAACGGTATAACGGAGAGAGTTATACCTAATCCGTAATTCAAACAGGGATATATTTATTAAAGGATTTTCATAGGGTTGCCCCTTATGGGGCAGCTGAAATTCCTTTGATTTCTCTCAGTTGAAAATTAAATTGGAGTTGATAATTGATGAAGGATAAAGCATCATTATTTTTAAATAACTTAAGATTAGACAAAAAAGGTTTTACGCTCATAGAAGTAATAGTATCCGTTGCAATTCTTGCGATTATAACTATTATAATTATGCATGTATTTTTAGCGTCATCAAATGTAACAACGGGAGCTGAGCAGTTTGCCGGAAAGACTCTTTCAAATTCATCTGCACTTGACAGGGTTCTTGGAAGCAATAATATCGAGCTTAATAATACAAACCCCGAAGCCGATGTGGACTTTGGAGCAGGCGATAACAGAGCTAATGTAAATGTTGAGATTTCCGAGGAGGGAGTAACTAAGGAATTTACATTCAAAGACAGCGGCGGCAGCGTGGTTTCAAGGGTAGGAGTTAAGGGAGATGTATATTCGGCAAAGGAAGATAATGATGATGAGCAGGAGCTTAAGGCTTTCAATGCTTATGATGACGGATTTACTACAACTGTAACCCCTTGATTGAAATTTAAGTTTCGTGTACTTTGAAAAAATGTGAAAGGTTTATTGTGTGATATATTATGAAAATATTAAAAAATAAACGGGGATTTACATTGATAGAGGTAAGTATAACACTTGCGATACTTGCTATAATAATGACAGCTATGATATGGATATCGGTTTCGGGGGGCAGAATTTATGATAATGTATCGTCAAGAGCAACTCTTAATGATACTGCAAATCTGATATTTCAGAGAATAAATGCCGAGATTGAAAGCTCAGAGTATATGAAGATTTATAGTGGAATAACTACTCTCAGCCAGTTTAATAACTGGCCCGATAAAAAGCTTGACAAAAGCTATATGCTGTTTGATGAAGACAGCGACACTATTTATGTTTCGGCAGTAAATGTTGCCGGAGGATATTCCGAGCTTGTGCCTATTATAGATTCGGGGCTTATGTACAATGCGGAATTTGATATGAATT
>CAMCUJ010000056.1 GCA_945878965.1 uncultured Clostridia bacterium | reverse complement strand
TACTTAACTAAAATCCTTTATATACTGAACATATTCAAGCCTTGAAAATCCGAGCTTTTCGTAAAGACGAATTGCGGAGGTGTTGTAGTCCTCAACTTCAAGTCTAAATCGTTTAAACTGCGGTTTAAGCTCCGAATCCAAAAATTCAAAGAACTTTTTGCCTATTCCTTTTGAGCGGTATTCGCTTCGTATATAAATTTCCTCAATCCACAAAACCTGTCCGCCCGCCTCCTGAGAAAAGGTTTTTGCAAGAAGTGAATATCCCGCAATTTTAGACCCGTATTCAAACATATAACATACCGCATAGTCAGATGAACGCATAAGCTCAGAAAAGGTCAGCTCGTGGTGATTTTGCGGTATTTTCTTTAAAACTGCATCGGTGCTGTAAAACTCCTGTGCAAGGGTTATAAATTCGGTTTTATCGCTTTCGCATATAGGTCGAATGTTAATCATTTTTAAAATCCTTTCAATAGCTTAAAATTTCAATCAGTATAGCATATTAAATTAAAAAAGTCAAATCAATTAATCGAAATTACTTTACATATTTTAATTGAAAGTGTATAATAATTTTAGAATTGCCCTGCTTGGAGGAATTATATGATTAGAATTAACAATATCGAAATGGGAATTGATGAACCGTTTCATAATATAAATGATAAAGTCAGAAAAATTCTCGGAAATTCAGAATTTACCGGTCTAAGGCTCGTGAAAAAATCCATAGACGCAAGACGTAAATCAAATGTTCATTATATATGTTCGGTTGATGTTACAATTAAAAATTCAAATGAAGAGAAGCTTGCGGCTAAGCTTAAAAACAGAAATATATCGGTTGTAAGTCCTGAAAAATACATTTTTCCAAATGTAACTCATAGCTCGGATTTTCGCCCTATAATTATAGGAACAGGTCCTGCGGGACTTTTTTGCGGACTTATGCTTGCGAAGCATGGCTTTCGTCCCATAATTTTAGAGCGTGGAAAATGCGTTGAAGAACGAAGGATGGATATTGAAGCATTCTATAATAATCGTATTTTGAATACAAATTCCAATATCCAGTTCGGAGAGGGCGGAGCCGGAACATTCTCAGACGGTAAGCTTACAACAGGAATTAAGGATATAAGAATAATTACCGTTCTTAATGAGTTCGTAAATTACGGAGCGCCGGAGGAAATATTATATCTTGCAAAGCCGCATATCGGAACCGATAATCTTCAGAGAGTTGTTAAAAATATAAGAAACGATATAATTAAAATGGGCGGTGAGGTTAGATTTAACAGTCGTGTATGCGATTTGATTATTGAAAATGGCAGTATTCGGGGAGTTAAGGTTGAAAACCGGATAAGCGGTGAAATTTACGAATTGTATTCGGATAAAGTGGTTTTGGCAACGGGGCACAGCGGACGGGATACCTTTGAAATGCTGAACAGATGCGGAGTTGAAATGGTTCAGAAACCGTTTTCTGTAGGCGTTAGAATTGAACATCCGCAAATTGAAATTTCAAAGCAGATGTACGGAGATTTTCATAAAAAGCTGCCGCCGGCAGATTATAAGCTTTCGGCACACCTTGAGAACGGACGTTCGATTTATACATTCTGTATGTGTCCAGGCGGTTATGTAATGGGTAGTGCTTCGGAGGTTAATTCTGTTGTAACAAACGGAATGAGCAATTATAAGCGTGACGGCGAGAATGCGAACAGTGCGGTTTTGGTTGGAGTTAATCCAAGTGATTTAGGCAGCGATAATCCGCTTGCCGGAATTGAATTTCAACGCAGTATAGAACGCAAGGCATTTGAGGTCGGCGGAAATAATTATAATGCTCCGATAACCTTAGTGGGTGATTTTCTTAAAAAACGTCCGTCTACCGGCATAGGAAGTGTAATGCCGACTTACAGACCAAATGTTACACCGTGCGACATAAGCGAGGTTTTTCCGTCGTTTGTAACTGATACGTTAAGGCTTGGATTAAAGGAATTTGACAGAAAGCTGAAGGGCTTTGCGATGAATGATGCGGTTCTTACGGCGGCTGAAACGAGGAGTTCATCGCCCGTACGTTTGGTTAGAGATTCGGAAACTATGCAGCTTAATATAAAGGGTCTGTTTTCGGCAGGCGAAGGCGGAGGTCATGCCGGAGGAATTACTTCGTCAGCGGTTGACGGAATTAAATGTGCGGAAAGGGTTGCGGAGCTAATTAAAAATGAGGAATAAGAAATTATCGGACGCTTCATAAATTTTATCTTAAGGGCATATCCAAAAATCTTGTTTTAGAGAAAAGCGAGTCGCGCCGGAATACGCTGTCTTCGTTTGCAAAAGGAATTGAGTCAGGAACGTCTTGCACTCGATTCCGGAATTAACCCTGCTTTTAACTCTAAACTCAACAGCTCTTGCTTCTGCAAAACAAATAAACTAAAAGTATTGAATTTTAAAATTAAATGTGATACAATGTTATAGGGATAATATCCCGTCAAAAAATGGAGGATAGATTGCAGAGTGAAACAGGTAGAAATTTTTACAGATGGTGCGTGCAGCGGAAATCCGGGTCCCGGAGGTTATGGCACAATTCTTCGGTACAAGGGAATAGAAAAAGAGCTTTCGGGCGGAGAAAGGGAAACTACCAATAACCGTATGGAGCTTACGGCGGTTATAAAGGGGCTTGAAGCACTCAAAGAAAAGTGTGAGGTTACTTTATACAGCGATTCTAAGTATTTTATTGACGCAATCGAAAAAGGCTGGGCTTACAGATGGAAAGAAAACGGCTGGATGCGTAATAAAAAGGAAAAAGCTTTAAACCCTGATTTATGGGAAAGAGTTCTTGAGCTTTTTGAGCTTCACGATGTTAAGCTTGTATGGGTAAAGGGTCACGCAGGTCATCCCGAAAATGAACGCTGTGACAGGCTTGCAGTTATGGAATCCCAAAAATTCAAATAAAAATTAAGTTTTTTAATTATTCTGCTGTGAATATATTATATTCGCTTGGCAAACAATAACTCAAAATGATATTTATTATATTAACTTTGATTTTGCCACAGCGGAGGTGTATTCTCTTGGTAGTTGCAGTAGAAAGAGGACTTGAAGGTATTGGGGACGAGCTTAAAAAGAGAGGTTTTGAAACAGTTGACTGGAGCAGTTATAAGAATCCGATAGATGCTTTGATTTACAGTGGTATTCTCGGAATTCCAAGCGATGTGTTTTCGTTTGAAAATCTTGACACAAGCAGCTCTTTAAATGATGAGCGTGAATTTTTTATGCTTAATGTTGATAATATGACCATTGATGAAATTTCACAGGCTTTACAAAGCAGAATTTATAAACCATTGTTTTGAAAATAAAATTCGGAGAAAAATCTACTTTTCATAGATCAATAATTTCTCTGATAAGGAAAGGTAGGATAATATGAGCAATTCAAGAATTTATGTAGACAATTCAGCTACAACACCTATGAAGAAAGAGGTACTTACTTCTATGCTGCCGTATTTTTCTGAAATTTACGGAAATCCGTCAAGCGTATATGCTGAGGGACGAGAGGCAAGAAAGGCGGTAGAGCTTTCACGTGAAAAGGTGGCAAAAGCAATAGGAGCACAGCCAAACGAAATATTTTTCACAGGCTCGGGAACCGAGGCAGACAACTGGGCAATTCGTATGGTGGCTCGTGCAAACAAGGCAAAGGGAAATCACATTATAACTACGGCGGTTGAACATCATGCGGTACTTCATACCTGTCAGGAGCTTGAAAAAGACGGTTTTGAGGTTACTTACCTTCCGGTTGATGAATTCGGAATGGTTTCAGCTGAGGCTGTAGAAAACGCAATTAAGGATACTACCGTACTTATAACTATTATGACAGCGAATAACGAGATAGGAACTATTATGCCGATTAAGGAAATAGGTGCGATTGCAAAACAGCACGGTGTAATATTCCATACGGATGCTGTACAGGCTATAGGTATGATTGATATAGATGTAAATGATATGAATATTGACCTTTTATCACTTACAGGTCATAAATTCCATGGTCCTAAGGGTTCGGGAGCACTTTATGTGAGAAAAGGAACAAAGATTGGTTCGTTTATAACAGGCGGAGCACAGGAGAGAAACAAACGTGCCGGAACTGAGAATGTTGCATCAATTGTGGGACTTGGAACTGCGATTGAGCTTGCAACCTCAAATATTTCCGAAAAGACTGCAAAGCTTTCAAAAATGCGTGATTATCTTATAAATGAAATACTTGAAAAAATTCCGTATACAAGACTTAACGGTCACAGAACCCAAAGACTTGCGGGCAACACTAACATTTCATTTGAGTTTATTGAGGGTGAATCACTTCTTTTAATGCTTGATATGAAGGGTATTTCAGCTTCAAGCGGAAGTGCGTGTACCTCCGGCTCGCTTGACCCGTCGCACGTTCTTCTTGCAATCGGTCTTAAGCATGAAATAGCTCACGGTTCATTAAGAATTTCACTTAGTGAGGATAATACTATGGAGGAAATGGATTATATAGTTAATTCGTTGATTGAGATAGTAGGAAAATTAAGAGCTATGTCACCGCTTTATGAGAAGGTATCAAAGGGCAATGCATAATTAACGCAGAAATATACGCTCTGCGAGTGTAATTGAGAATTGTTGGCGGATTCAATCTTTGCCTATGCGGCGATGCCGCAAATGTTTAAATTTAAAAATATGAAAGGCGTGAAAATATATATGTATAGTGAAAAGGTTATGGATCATTTTTCAAATCCACGTAATGTAGGAGAAATAGAAACAGCTAATGCAATAGGAGAGGTAGGAAATCCTAAGTGCGGAGATATAATGAAGATCTATATGCAGATAGATGATGAAACTAAGACAATAACAGATGTAAAGTTCAAGACATTTGGCTGCGGAGCGGCAGTTGCAACATCGAGTATGGCGACAGAGATGGTTAAGGGAAAAACTATAGATGAGGCGTTAAAGATTACAAACTTAGCTGTAGCTGAAGCACTTGACGGACTTCCGCCTGTAAAGATGCATTGCTCAAACCTTGCACAGGAGGCAATTCATTCGGCTATTGCTGATTATTATAAGAGAAAGGGCATTGAACCTGACTTTATACAAAAGTGTGACGGTTGTTGTTCATCTTGTCATAATCATGACCACGAACATGAAATAGAGGAATAAAACTATGCCTGAAAAAGTAGTTATAGGAATGTCGGGCGGAGTTGACAGCAGTGTTGCGGCTGCGATACTTAAGGAAAAAGGTTATGAGGTAATCGGCGTTACCATGAGGCTCTGGGACGGTGAACATATTAACGGTCAGTTTGAAGAGGGAACCTGCTGTTCTCTTTCTGCGGTTGAGGACGCAAGACGTGTTGCGTATAAGCTTGGGATTGATTATTATGTTATGGATTTCAGAGCTGAGTTTGAAAAGAATGTTATAGATTACTTTGTAGACGAATATCAAAGCGGAAGAACTCCAAATCCTTGCATTGCCTGCAACAAATTTTTGAAATTTGACGCACTTATAAAAAAGGCTGAAATGCTTGGTGCAAGTTATGTTGCAACGGGGCATTATGCAAGAATTGAGTATGATAAAACCATTAACCGTTATCTTCTTAAAAAATCAAGGGCAACAGTTAAAGACCAGACATATGCACTTTACGGACTTAATCAAGATCAGCTTTCAAAAACGCTTATGCCGCTTGGTGAGCTTTCGGGAAAGGATGAAACCCGAAGAATAGCTGATAAACTTGGACTTCCGACAGCAAATAAGCCGGATAGCCAGGAGATTTGTTTTGTTCCGGATAATGATTATGCGGAGTTTATTTACAGACGTACGGGAAATCCGTTAAAGCCCGGTAACTTTGTAGATGTTAACGGTAATGTTTTAGGGCGGCATCAGGGGATTATAAAATATACAATAGGGCAGAGAAAGGGACTTGGAATTGCTTTCGGCAAGCCTATGTTTGTAATTCGTATTGATGTAGAGAAAAATGAGGTAGTTCTCGGCGAAAAGGGAACAGAGTTTTCTCAGAGCCTTATTGCTGAGAATATGAATTTTATCACATTTGATAAGCTTGAGAATGAAATCCGTGCAAAGGTGAAAGTTAGATATACTGCAAAGGAGGCTTCCGCAGTCATTGTACCTCTTTCCGATGACAGGGTTAAGGTTATATTTGACGAACCTCAAAGAGCGGTAACTCCCGGACAGGCAGTTGTATTTTATGAGATTGACGGTGATAATGTTATCGGAGGCGGCATTATCAGTGCTTAAGATATTTTTTATGGGTGACGATAAGGGGACTGCAAAGCGTAATAAAAAGTCGGTGCAAGCTTTTAAAAGCTTGCGGAGCTTGAGGCAGAGCTTCAAGGGCGACAGTGGCCGCATTCGTCCGGGCGACCACATAGGGTCGTCCGGATTGCCTTGTAAAGATTATAAGTTGTGCAGCAGTAGGAACAAGGCTGTGTTTGCCCGTATTGCATTGCAGGTTTGAAAGGATAAACGGTGTACTTATGAATGTTTTTATATGCGGTTCAGCAAGCATAAAGGAGCTTGATGAAAATATAACAAAAAGACTTGAGAATATGTGCAGTAACAATCTTAAGGTGCTTCTTTGTGATAATGACGGAACCGATGCAAGACTTCAAGAATTCTTCGCATCAAAGAATTATGAGTCGGCAGTTATATATTCAATGAAGGGCGAAAATAAACTTAATGTCGGTAATTGGGAGGTTATAGAGGTAATTCCGAGTGAGAATAAGCCGAAAGGCTTTGGTTATTATGCTATGCGGGATATGGAAATGATAAAAAGCTGTGATTACGGCTTTATGATTTGGGACGGAAAGAGCAAGGAAGTACTTTATAACGCAATAAGACTTGCCGAAGAGAAAAAAACCAATGTTATATATTTAGATAAGCTTAAGAAGTTTGTTACCGTTTCATCTGAGGAAACCTTAAAAAAACTTGTTAATATATGCGATTTTAAGGTTCAGGCGATGTTTAAGCATATGATAGACCCTCTTATGAGAAAATCTCTTTTTTAATCGGTATTATTACAGATGAAATTCACGCCGCAGGAGCGATTGACAGAGTCGCAGCTGCGGTGTGAAATTTATTTACAGCTGAATATTTGATTTTGGTATATCTAAATCTAATATTAACACTGAGCAGAATTCTCAATTCAATAAGGGACACAGCCTTAAGTGGAACCCGCCGCCTAAGATGCGGGGGACATCTTAATTTAGCTGTAATCTCAAATCTTAAATTATATTTATACCATTGACTTTGTAATTTAAACGTGATATAATTATTCATATAGGAAAACTATGAATATATACTAATGTGTAAAGCTGCATTAAAAATATTGATTTTTGGAGATGAGATAATGAAAATATCAACAAAAGGAAGATATGCGGTTCGTTTGATGCTTGATATTGCCGAACATTCAAACGGCGAAAATATATCTCTTAAGGACATTGCCAAGCGTCAGAATATTTCTCTTAAATATTTGGAACAGATAGTGAACAGCTTAAGTAAAAGCGGCTATTTAAGAAGCCAGAGAGGCGCCCAGGGCGGATATAAAATGACTAAGAAACCCGAAGAATATACTATAGGAGATATTTTGCGTGTTACAGAGGGTAAAATGGCTCCTGTTGATTGTTTGGAGGACGAGGTTAATATGTGTCCGAGAGCTGATTTGTGTCCCACAATTAAGTTTTGGTCAGGTCTTTATGATGTAATAAATGAATATATGGACAGTGTGACAATTAAAGATTTAATGAGAACTGAAATAGCTTACGGTGATGATTTTTGCTATAATATTTAGCGATTTTTGTCTGCAACGGACAGCTAATGCAAAAAACTATTATCTATTCACCTAAAGTGATCCCCATACTTTTAAATAAGAGAGGAATTATTTTTCATTCTCTTTTGTCGCATACATTCGCCTTTATATCCCGTCGGCAAAGCCGATAAATATAACTTTATTTCGGCAGCTTGTTGCCGATTACAATAAAAATTTAAAAAATTTTAAAAAACCTCTTGACAAATAGAAATTTTATGTTATACTTAAA